>NZ_BAAAIZ010000015.1:9384-32034 GCF_039526425.1 Streptomyces thermospinosisporus | reverse complement strand
TGGGCGCCCGCCGTCGCCGCGGCCCTGAGCGCCGGCGGCACCTGCCGCGCGGTGCGTGTGGCGGCGGGCCCGGTACCGGGCGCCACGGTGGTGCCGGCCGGCTGAGCGGGGCCATCAACGGCTCCGCAGGCGGCCGGCCGGAACGGTCACACGCGCTCCGGAGGCGACCGGCCGGGCGCTCACGGGCTCCGGAGACGGCCGACGGGACGGTCCCCCGCTCCGGGAGAGAGCGGGACGATCAGCCGTTCCGTAAGAGAACTGGGACGATCATCCGCTCCTGCGACGATCACAACTGCGGGAAGGGGCCCGGTCGTCCCCGACTACGCTGGGACCGATCCATCCCCCCTGGCAGGAGAGAAATGGCTGTCAACCTCGTCAATGTCGAGAACGTCAGCAAGGTGTACGGCACCCGTGCACTGCTCGACGGGGTGTCCCTCGGCGTCTCCGAGGGGGATCGGATCGGCGTCGTCGGACGCAACGGGGACGGCAAGACCACCCTCATCCGGATGCTCGCCAAGCTGGAGGAGGCCGACAGCGGGCGGGTGACGCACTCCGGCGGGCTGCGGCTCGGCGTGCTCACCCAGCACGACTCCCTCGACCCCGAGGCCACCGTCCGGCACGAGGTCATCGGGGACATGGCCGACCACGAGTGGGCGGGCGACGCCAAGGTCAGGGACGTGCTGACCGGTCTGTTCGGCGGGCTCGACCTGCCCGGCTTCCCCAAGGGCCTCGACACCGTCATCGGACCGCTGTCCGGCGGCGAGCGGCGGCGCATCGCCCTGGCCAAGCTGCTCATCGAGGAGCAGGACCTGATCGTCCTGGACGAGCCGACCAACCATCTCGACGTCGAGGGCATCGCCTGGCTCGCCCGGCATCTGCGCGAGCGCCGCTCGGCGCTGGTGTGCGTCACCCACGACCGGTGGTTCCTCGACCAGGTGTGCACCCGCATGTGGGACGTGCAGCGCGGCACCGTCTACGAGTACGAGGGCGGCTACTCCGACTACGTCTTCGCCCGCGCCGAGCGGGAGCGCATCGCCGCCAGCGAGGAGGCCAAGCGGCAGAACCTGGTCCGCAAGGAGCTGGCCTGGCTGCGGCGCGGCGCCCCCGCCCGTACCTCCAAGCCCCGCTTCCGCGTCGAGGCCGCCAACGAGCTCATCAAGGACGTGCCGCCGCCCCGCGACAGCAGCGAGCTGATGCGGTTCGCCTCCTCGCGGCTCGGCAAGACCGTGTTCGACCTGGAGGACGTCACCGTCCAGGCCGGCCCCAAGGTGCTGCTGAAGCACGTGACTTGGCAGCTCGGCCCGGGCGACCGCATCGGCCTGGTCGGGGTCAACGGCGCCGGTAAGACCTCCCTGCTGCGGGCGCTCACCGAGGCGGCGCGCAGCGAGGGCGAGGTGCAGCCCGCGGGCGGACGCATCCGCGTCGGCAAGACGGTGAAGCTCGCCTACCTCTCCCAGGAGGTCGCGGAACTCGACCCCACCTGGCGGGTGCTGCAGGCCGTGCAGCAGGTGCGCGAGCGCGTCGACCTCGGCAAGGGCCGGGAGATGACCGCCGGGCAGCTGTGCGAGACCTTCGGCTTCAACAAGGAGAAGCAGTGGACGCCCGTCGGCGACCTGTCCGGCGGTGAGCGGCGGCGGCTGCAGCTGCTGCGGCTGCTGATGGACGAGCCCAACGTCCTCTTCCTCGACGAGCCCACCAACGACCTCGACATCGAGACCCTCACCCAGCTCGAGGACCTCCTCGACGGCTGGCCCGGCTCGATGATCGTCATCTCCCACGACCGCTACTTCATCGAGCGGACCACCGACCGCGTGTTCGCCCTGCTCGGCGACGGCACCCTGCGGATGCTGCCGCGCGGCATCGACGAGTACCTGGAGCGGCGCAAGCGCATGGAGGAGGCCGCGGCGGCCTCCGTGCCCGCCGCCCGCACCGAACAGGCCACCCCCGGCACCTCCGGCAAGCCGGAGAAGAGCGCGGCCGATCTGCGCGCCGCCAAGAAGGAACTGCAGAAGATCGAGCGGCAGCTCGACCGGATCTCCGAGAAGGAGACCGAGCTGCACGCCCGGATCGCCGAGCACGCCACGGACTTCGCGAAGGTGGCCGAACTCGACGCCGAACTGCGGACCCTGGCAGGTCAGCGCGAGGAACTGGAGATGCGCTGGCTGGAACTCGCCGAGGAGGTCTGAGGGCGTGCGCGCCGGGCGCGCGAGGCGTGAAGAGGGCGTGAAGGCGCGTAACGGAGGCATCACAGGCCGGTCCTCCCTTGGGAACAGGGGCGGGCGGGGCCAGGTGGCCCGTCGGCGGCGGGTGATAGAAAGAGCCGTCTGAGAACTGCAGGAGTCACTGCCCGCGCACACATCCGGGACCGGCGCACCACCGGAGACGTGGCGAGAAATCAGTGAGCAACAGGGGGGAACGCGCTGATGAGCCAGCCGCCCAGCCAGCCGCCGCAGCCGGGTGGCTTCGGAGCACCGCAGGATCCGCCACCGGGTGGCTTCGGAGCACCGCAGACTCCACCGCCCCCGCAGGGCCCGCCTCCCGGCGCGCCCCAGCCCGGGTACGGCTACCCGCAGCAGCCGCCGCAGCAGCCGGGACCGTACGCCCAGCCCGGCCCGTACAACTCCGGTCCCTACGGCCAGCCGCAGCAGCCCGGACCCTACGGCCAGCCCGGCTACGGCTACCCGCCGCAGCCGCAGTTCCCCGGCGCCCCCGGCACCCCGCCCGGCGGGCCCGGCGGTTCGCGCAACCCGTTCAAGAGCAAGCCCGCCCTCGCCATCGGCGCCGCCGTGGCCGCCGCGGTGCTGATCGTCGGCGGCACGGTGTGGGCCGTGTCCGGTGACGGCAAGGACGACAAGGACAAGAAGCCCGTCGCGGAGAAGACCGAGGACGGCAAGCCGAACGGGTCGGACGCCCCGGTCAACCCGGGCGACGGCAGCGGGGCCGGCGACGAGGAGGCGGAGGACCTCAACGAGGGCCGCCAGCCCGGCGAGTCCAAGGTGCTCTGGTACAAGGAGGCGCCCGACGCGCCCGGCAGCGGCGCCGACGCCCCCGGCATGTGGATCACCAAGAAGGCCGCCGTGAAGGCCGCCTACAAGCAGCTGTTCGCGTTCAACGTCACGGACGGCAAGCCCACCTGGGAGGCCATCACCTTCCCGCAGAAGATCTGCTCGGTCACCCCGGAGAAGACCGACAACGACAAGATCGTCGTCGCCTACATGAGCGGCGCCGGCCAGCGCGCCAAGTGCAACCAGCTCCAGCTCGTCGACCTCAACACCGGTGAGAAGGGCTGGAAGATCGAGGTCTCCGAGGGCGATCTGTTCGACTCCACGATCTCCCTCGAGCTGACGCTCGCCGGTGACACGCTGATGGTGGGCCGCTCCATGTCCGGCACGGCCTACGACGTCAACTCCGGCGACAAGCTGTACGACAAGAAGAAGTACAGCGACTCCTGCTTCCCGTCCGCCTTCGCGGGCGGCGATCGCCTCATCCAGGTCGCCTCCTGCGGCGCCGGCGGCGACAACGAGCACGACGAGCTCCAGGAGCTCGACCCGAAGACCGGCAAGGTCAAGTGGACCTACAAGTACGACAAGGGCTGGCGGATCTCCAAGGCGTACTCCGTCGACCCGGTCGTCATCTACGCCACCAACGAGGACAAGAAGGCCTGGAACATCGCCGGCTTCACCTCCTCCGGGAAGGTGCGCGCGCAGGTCGACGTGGACGAGGACTTCGACCCCAAGTGCGGCTGGGGCATCCTCAACCGTGAACTCCAGGGCTGCTCGGGCGCCGTCGTCGACGGCGACACCCTCTTCCTGCCCACCAAGGCGACCACCGGCGCCAACGAGATCGTCGCGATCAGCCTCGCCAACGGCAAGGAGAGCTGGCGGCAGAAGTCCCCGGCCAGCGAGTCGATGATCCCGATGAAGGTCCTCGCGGGGAAGCTCATCGCCTACGTGGAGCCCTCCTACAGCGCGGGCGGCCAGGTGGTGTCCATCCCGATCGCCGGCGGCGACCACAAGCCGGCGAAGCTGCTGCAGAACCCGCAGGGCATCGCGGAGATCGAGAGCAGCTTCTACAGCAGGGCGATCGACTGGGTCGACGGGCGGTTCTACCTCTCGACCACCCGGCTGACCGGAAACGACGACGCGAAGGAGAAGTTGATGCTCGCCTACGGCAAGTGAGGCGTGGCGCGGAGCAGCAGATGCCCGCGCGACCGCCCTCATGCCCCGTCGTCGTCCGTCCCTTCTCCCGCACACCCGAGGTACCCACGTCATGACGCAGCCGCCCCCGCCGCCCAACCAGCCGCCGCAGCAGCCCGGTTTCGGCCCGCCGCAGGACCCTGCCGGGCAGCAGCCCCAGCAGCCCCAGCAGTCCCCGCAGCAGCCCGCGCAGCCGCCGCAGCCTCCGGCCCAGCAGCCGCCGGCGGCGCCGGGCGGGCCCGACCTGGGCAAGGCCCCCCAGCCGCAGCCGGGTTACGGCTACCCGCAGGCTCCGCAGTCCCCGCAGACGCCGCCCGCCGCGCCGGCGACTCCTCCGGCGGCTCCGCAGGGGCCGGGGTACGGCTATCCGCAGCAGCCGCAGCCGCCCCAGCCTCCGGCCGGTTACGGGTACCCCGGGCAGCAGCCGTCCGGCCCGTACGGGCAGCCGCAGTACGGCCAGCCCGGCTACGGCCAGCCCGGCTACGGGCAGCCCGGTTACGGCTATCCGCAGGCCACCGTGCCGACCCCGCCGCAGCCCGGCGGGACCGGCGGCGGGCGGAAGATCAACGCACAGCTGGCCATCATCGTCTCCGCGGTCGTGGCCATCGCACTGATCATCGGCGGCGGCGTCTGGTACGCCGGCTCCGGCAAGGACGACGGCAAGAAGGACACCGCCAACTCCGGTGGCAAGGACGCCAAGAACGGCGGCTCCGGCGGCACTTCGTCCGGCGGCAAGGAGAAGGCCCCGGCCGACCCGAAGTCCAGGGTGCTCTTCCAGGTGCCCGAGCCGAAGCTGCCCAAGGACCAGAAGTCCATCACCACGGCCGGCTCCTGGGTGACCGACACGGTCTACGCCAAGAGCGGCATCGCCGAGATCGTCGGCTACGACCGTGACAAGGGCGGCAAGCTCTGGACGATCGACCTGCCCGGCCCGGTGTGCACGGCCACCGACCACGTCACCGAGGACGGCAAGACGGCGATCGTCTACAAGCCGGCCATGCCGACCAAGACCGACCCGCAGAGCTGCACCGAGGTCGCCGCGATCGACCTGAAGGCCGGCAAGAAGCTGTGGAACAAGACGGCCAAGACCGGCACGTTCCCCATCCGGTTCAGCAACGTCACCCTCAGCGGCACCACGGTCGCCGCGGGCAGCACCAGCGGCGGTGCCGCCTGGGACATCACCTCCGGCAAGCAGCTGTGGGCGCCCAAGACCTCCGACACCTGCTACGACGCCGGGTACGGCGGCGGTCCGAAGATGGTCGCGGTCCGCAAGTGCGGTTCGTACAAGCAGCGTCAGCTGCACATCCAGACCATCGACCCGAAGTCCGGCAAGGTGATCTCCGAGTACAAGATGGACGAGGGGATCGAGTACGCAGCGGTCGTCTCCACCGATCCGCTGGTCGTGGCCGCCGACGTGAATGAGTCCGCGGGCGACGGCAGTGGCATCTCGGACTTCTTCTCGATCGACAACAAGACCGGCAAGCTGCGCACGCGCATCTCCGCCCCGGGCGACGACTACGCGGCGAAGTGCGACGGCATCAGCGAGATCGAGAAGTGCAGCGGGCTGGCGGTCGGCAACGACCGGCTGTACATCCCGACCGAGGAGCACGAGAGCGGCACCAGCAAGTTCGGCGAGACGAACGAGATCGTGGCGTTCGACCTGAGCACCGGCAAGCAGACCGGGCAGCGGGCCGACGCGGGTGACGACTACACGATCACTCCGCTGCGCATGGACGGCGGCAACATCCTGGCGTACAAGCGGCCTCCGTACGACAAGGGCGGTCAGATCGTCAGCATCGACGGCGGGACCTTCAAGCAGACGCTGCTGCTGGAGAACCCGGCGACGGAGTCGGTGCGGGACGTGGAGACGCGGTTTTCGCCGGAGTACTCCGAGATCCGCTTCAGCGAGGGCCGGCTGTTCATGTCCGGTGTGTACGCGAGCGACTTCTCCAGCTCGGACGAGAAGCGGTATCTGGCGATCGCCTTCGGCACGAACTGATGCCGGTCCGGTCCCGGCCCGTTCCGGGTGATCTGGAGTGATCCGGATTGATCCGGGGTGATCCATCAGGCGCGGTTGCGGCCCCGCCCCTGTTCAGGGGCGGGGCCGTTCGCGTACAGCTCATCCTGCGCTCATCGTCATCGAATGCGAGAATTTCGGTGATCCGGGGCGATTCTCGCCGGTAGGGGGAGCGCAACGTCGAACAAGCGTGTAGCTTCCGGGGGCATCCACCGGGTGTGCACTTGCGTATGGGTGGGTGAGATTTATTGGGGGGACTGGGGGGTTCTCTATGGGAGTGCGGCTGATCGTCGTCGACGACCACCGGTTGCTGGCGGAGGCGCTGGCGTCCGCGCTGAAGCTGCGCGGGCACCGGGTGCTGGCCGCGGCGGCGCCGGTGGCGGGGGCCGCGGATCTGGTGATCAGCAGGGTGCCGGAGGTGTGTCTGCTGGGGACGGCGGCGCCTGCGGAGCCGGGGATCTTCGATCCGGTGGTCAAGATCAAGCGGGAGCGGCCGCAGGTGGCGGTGGTGGTGCTGGGGCCGGTGCCGAGTCCTCGCGGGATCGCGGCGGCGTTCGCGGCGGGGGCGTCGGGGTATGTGCGGCACGACGAGCGGATCGAGGGGGTGGAGCGGGCGATCATGAAGGCTCGGGCGGGGGAGGCTGCGGTGGCGCCGGCGTTGTTGCAGGGGGCGTTCTCGGAGTTGCTCAATCCTGCGGCGCAGCCGGATGACGAGGGGCAGCGGTTGCTGGAGATGCTGACGCCGAGGGAGGTGGAGGTGCTGGTGCGGGTCGCGGACGGGGAGGACACGCGGGTGATCGCGGCGGGCATGGGTATCGCGCCGTCCACCGCACGCACCCACGTGCAGCGGGTCCTGATGAAACTGGGTGTCGGCTCCCGCCTGGAAGCGGCCGCCCTGGCCGCCCGCACCGGCCTCCTCGACCGAGCCGACCGCCCCCTGTCCCGGGAGGACTGACCTCGCCTGCGGGTGGGTGGGGGTTCGCGTGGCCATGCCTGCGGCGCAACTGCGGCTCCGGTGGGGGTGCGCGTAGCGCCCACAGTGGGTGGGTGAGTCGGGGCCGGGGTGGTGGTATCCGTCCTCGGTCTGGCGCGAAATCGGCTTCTTAACGGACTACTGGCGCGGACGCGCCGGCCGCTGCGGGCGGACACCACCACCCCGGCCCCTCCCCGCCGCGCGCGTCCGCGGCCGCCTACGGCCCGCTTCGGTTGCTCGCCGCACGCGGCTACCAGCCGCGCCTTCCTGGTGCCCTGACCGCATAGGTTCGCCGGGTTGGCGTGGAGGCGGTGCTGCAGAGGCGATGGGATCTGAGCATCCGACGCAGAGTCAGGAGGAGATGGGGGGAGAGCCGGTGCGAGTGCGCTTGTAGCGCGCGGGTGTGGTGCCCACGTGGCGTGTGAAGTGCCGGTTCAGGTGGGCTTGGTCGTGGAATCCGACGGTTGTGGCGACCTCGGCGGGGCGGTGGCCGTCCAGGAGAAGCCGACGGGCCTGATCGATGCGTTTGCCGGTGAGGTGGGTGTGTGGCGGCAGGCCGTATGCCTGCTTGAAGCAGCGGATCAGGTGGGTGGGGTGGGCGTGCAGCAGGGCGGCGGCCTCGCGCAGGGATACACCGGCGTGGATCCGTGAGTCCAGTAGTTCCCGCAGCTCGGTGGCGAGCCGGCTTGCCTCACGCCCCGGTGCGCGGGGCTGGAGCGCGTCGGCCGGGATTCTCAGGTGACACGCAGGGCACGTGAAGATGCCAACCTCGGCCCGCACCAGCGCCGGAGGTAGCGAAGGGGCGCTCGGTGCGGGCCGGGGTTGGAGAAGGTCAGGCGTCGGTGGTGGGGGAGTCGGGCTCGTCCGGGGTTGTGGGGGGTGGGGGGACTGTGGGGGAGAGTTTGAGCCAGAGGAGGAAGAAGAGGCCGAGGAGGAGCATGCCGAGGCCGGTCCAGAGGTTGATGTTGACGCCCTCGGCCTTGTCGATGGCCGCGTCGGACGCGGTGAAGCCGGCGATCATGATGATGACGCCGTAGAGGACGAAGAGGCCTCCGATGATGCGGCGGATGTCGAAGAGGCGTGCCGCCGTCGCGGACTTGGTCTCCAGCTCGGTGACTTCCTGCTGGAGCTCCCGCTCGGAGAAGTGTTCGGACATGGTCTTTCCATTCTCCCGCGATCAGAACGAGAAGGGGATGTAGCAGGCGGCAGCCAGGATCACCGCGCCCCAGCCGAGCAGCGCCGGCTTGCGGTACCAGGCATCGTCACCGGGGGCGGGCGGCTCCGCCATGCCGGGCGAGCGCGTGCCGTAGACGAGGCCCTGCAGCTCGTCGGCCGGCTTCGGCGCGGTGAAGAGGGTGACCGCGACCATGACGACCGCACCGGCGACGAAGCCCGCGATCGCGGAGACGAAGTTGGCGCCCTGGTCGGAGGGGATGTCGATGATGCCCTGCTTGTAGATCCAGAAGTAGTTCACCATCGCGGCCGTGGTGCCGGCGATCAGGCCCCAGAAGCCGGACTTCATCGAGGCCCGCTTCCAGAACATGCCGATGATGAAGACCACGAACATCGGGACGTTGAAGAAGGAGAACAACGTCTGCAGGTAGGCCATGATGTTCGAGAAGGAGGACGCCAGGAAGGCCGTGCCGATGGAGGCCAGCACGCCGATGGCGGTGATCAGCCGGCCGAACCTCACGTAGTAGGTGTCCTCGCGGCGCTTGACCACGTACTTCTTCCAGATGTCGTTGGTGAACACCGTGTTGAAGGAGGAGACGTTGGCCGCCATGCCGGCCATGAACGCGGCGAGCAGACCGGTCACCGCGATGCCCAGGACACCGTTGGGCAGCAGCTGCTGCATCAGGTAGGGGATGGCGTCGTTGTACTGGTAGCCCGACTCGGGGGTGCCGAACTGCGGGACGACCGCCGCCGCGACCAGGCCGGGAATCATCACCAGGAAGACGATGAAGATCTTCGGGTATGCGGCGATCAGCGAGGTGCGCTGGGCGGCGGACAGGTTCTTCGCGGACAGCGCGCGCTGCACCTCGGCGAAGTTGGTCGTCCAGTAGCCGAAGGAGAGCACGAAGCCGAGGCCGAGGACGATGGTCAGCCAGTTGGCGCCGAGCGGGTTGTCGCTGCCGATGCCGGTGCCGCCCCAGGCGGTCACGAAGTTGTCGCCGTGGGAGGCGGTGAGCTTGTCGGACAGGCCGTCCCAGCCGCCCACGCTCCGCAGGCCCAGCACGGTGATCGGGATGAGCGCCGCGAGGATCACGAAGAACTGCAGCACCTCGTTGTAGATCGCCGAGGACAGGCCGCCGAGGGTGATGTAGGCGAGCACGAAGAAGCCGGCGACGACGATGGCCACCCATTCCGGCCAGCCCAGCAGGGCCTCGACCACGATCGCCAGGGCGTAGAGGTTGACGCCGGCGATGAGGATGGCGGCGCAGGCGAACAGGACCGCACTGAGCAGGTGTGCGGCCTTGTCGAAGCGCAGCAGCAGGAACTCCGGGACCGAGCGGACCTTGGAGCCGTAGTAGAAGGGCATCATCACCAGGCCCAGGAAGACCATCGCCGGGATGGCGCCGATCCAGTACCAGTGGGTGGTGTAGACGCCGTACTGCGCGCTGTTCGCGGCCATGCCGAGGATCTCGGTGGCGCCCAGGTTGGCGGCGATGAAGGCCAGGCCGGTGACCCAGGCGGGCAGTGAGCGCCCGGAGAGGAAGAAGTCCAGGCTGGTCTTGACCGAGGCCCGGGCGGCGAAGCCGATGCCCAGGACGACCACGAAGTAGATCCCGAGGATCGTGTAGTCGAGCCAGTTGGTGGGCAGCCGCAGCTCGGCCGCCAGCTGGGTGGGGGGTGGGAAACCTGTGGGGGTCTGCATGAGTACTCGCTTCTTGCGCGAACCGATACCTGCGGGAACCTACCTGCGCGTTCCGAAAATGAACACTTTTGTTGATGAGCTTTGTTTGATTGTGATGTTGACGTGGGTGGTGAGTCGTGTTTTGGTATGTTGAGTTCTGTTGAACAGTGCGGCTCGAATGGAGCGTCCGGCGTGAAGAAGACCTCGACCCGACTGGCCGATGGTCGCGAGCTCATCTACTACGACCTCAGCGACGACACCGTCCGCGACGCGCCCGACCGCCGCCCGCTGGACGTCACCGTCACCACGTCGGAGATCCGCCGCGACCCGCTGCTCGGGGACAGCGTCGCCATCGCCTCCCACCGGCAGGGCCGCACCTATCACCCGCCGGCCGACGAATGCCCCCTGTGCCCCTCCGAGGGCGACCGGCTCAGCGAGATCCCGGACTCGTCGTACGACGTGGTCGTCTTCGAGAACCGCTTCCCCTCGCTGGCCGGGGACTCCGGCCGCTGCGAGGTCGTGTGCTTCACCTCCGACCACGACGCCTCCTTCGCCGACCTGAGCGAGCAGCAGGCCCGGCTGGTCCTGGAGACCTGGGCGGACCGGACCTCGGAGCTGTCGCATCTGCCTGCCGTCGAGCAGGTCTTCTGCTTCGAGAACCGGGGTGCCGAGATCGGCGTCACCCTCCAGCACCCGCACGGGCAGATCTACGCCTACCCGTTCACCACCCCCCGCACCGCCCTGATGCTGCGCCAAGTGGCGGCGCACAAGGCGGCGACCAGCGGGGAGAACCTCTTCGACGCGGTGCTGGAGCGGGAACTCGCCGGGGAACGTGTCGTCCTGGAGGGTGACCACTGGGCCGCCTTCGTGCCGTACGCGGCGCACTGGCCGTACGAGGTCCACCTCTACCCCAAGCGCCGGGTCCCCGACCTGCTCGGCCTCGACGAGGCGGCACGCGCGGAGTTCGCCCCCGTCTATCTGGAGCTGCTGCGGCGCTTCGACCGGATCTTCGGCACCGACGAGCCCCCGACGCCGTACATCGCCGCCTGGCACCAGGCGCCGTTCGGCCCGCTGGAGGAGTACGGCGGCGTGACACGCGACGACTTCGCACTGCACCTCGAGCTTTTCACCATCCGCCGCACTTCCGGCAAGCTGAAGTTCCTCGCGGGTTCCGAGTCCGGCATGAACGTCTTCATCAATGACGTGCCGCCGGAGCGCGCGGCCCAGCGACTGCGGGAGGTAGCCACTTCATGAGCGGGAAGTACCTGGTCACCGGGGGTGCGGGTTATGTCGGCAGCGTCGTCGCCCAGCATCTGATCGAGGCCGGCGGCGAGGTCGTCGTCCTCGACAATCTCTCCACGGGCTTCCGCGAGGGCGTGCCCGAGGGCGCCTCGTTCATCGAGGGCGACATCCGCGACTCCGCCAAATGGCTGGATCCGTCGTACGACGCGGTGCTGCACTTCGCCGCCTTCTCCCAGGTCGGCGAATCGTTCGTGCGGCCCGAGAAGTACTGGGACAACAACGTCGGCGGCACCATGGCGCTGCTCGCCGCGATGCGCGAGGCGGGCGTGCGCACCCTGGTGTTCTCCTCCACGGCGGCGACCTACGGCGAGCCGGCCGAGGTGCCCGTCTCCGAGTCCGCCCCCACCGCCCCCACCAACCCCTACGGCGCCTCCAAGCTCGCCGTCGACCACATGATCAGCGGCGAGGCCGCCGCCCACGGCCTGGGCGCGGTCTCCCTGCGCTACTTCAACGTGGCCGGCGCCTACGGCGACCACGGCGAGCGGCACGACCCCGAGTCCCACCTCATCCCGCTGGTCCTCCAGGTCGCGCAGGGCAGGCGGGAGGCCATCTCGGTCTACGGCGACGACTACCCCACCCCGGACGGCACCTGCGTGCGCGACTACATCCATGTCGCCGACCTCGCCGAGGCCCACCTGCTGGCGCTGCGCGCCGCCACCCCCGGCGAGCACCTCATCTGCAACCTCGGCAACGGCAACGGCTTCTCCGTCCGCGAGGTCGTCGACACCGTCCGCCGGGTCACCGGCCACCCGGTCCCCGAGGCCGTGGCACCCCGCCGGGACGGCGACCCGGCGGTGCTGGTGGCCTCCGCCGACGCCGCCCGCGAGAAGCTGGGCTGGAGGCCGAAGCGCACCGACCTCGCCGGCATCGTCGCGGACGCGTGGGAGTTCGCCCAGCGGCGCGCGGCTGAGGACGTCCGATGAAGGGGCAGCGGATGAGCGGGACGGTGGCAGCGGAGTTCACCCGGCTGTACGGGGCCGAGCCGCACGGGGTGTGGGCGGCACCGGGCCGCGTCAACCTCATCGGCGAGCACACCGACTACAACGACGGCTTCGTGATGCCGTTCGCGCTGCCGCACACCGCGGTCGCGGCCGTCGCCCGCCGCGACGACGGCGTGCTGCGCCTGCACTCCGCGGACGTGCCCGAGCCGGTCGCGGAGATGAGCGTGGACGGCCTGGCACCCGGGTCGGACAAGAACTGGACCGCCTATCCGGCGGGCGTGGTGTGGGCGCTGCGGGAGGCCGGTCACGCCGTGACCGGGGCGGACATCCATCTGGCGTCCACGGTCCCGGCCGGCGCCGGTCTGTCCTCCTCGGCCGCCCTGGAGGTCGTGGTGGCCTCGGCCCTGAACGACCTGTTCTCCCTGGGCCTGCGCGGCTGGCAGCTGGCCCGGCTCTGCCAGCGCGCCGAGAACGTCTATGTCGGCGCGCCGGTCGGCATCATGGACCAGACGGCCGCCGCCTGCTGCGAGGACGGGCACGCGCTGTTCCTCGACACCCGGGACCTCTCGCAGCGTCAGATCCCCTTCGACCTCGAGGCCGAGAGCCTGCGCCTGCTCGTCGTCGACACCCAGGTCAAGCACAGCCACAGCGAGGGCGAGTACGGCAAACGCCGCGCGGGCTGCGAGAAGGGCGCGGCGCTGCTCGGCGTCGACGCCCTGCGCGACATCCCCTACGACGGCTTGGACGCGGCGCTGGCGCAGCTGGGCGACGAGGAGGAGGTGCGCCGGCTGGTCCGTCATGTGGTGACGGAGAATCAGCGGGTGGAGCGGGTCGTGGAGCTGCTGGAAGCGGGTGACATCCGGGCGATCGGGCCCGTGCTGGTCGAGGGGCATGCCTCGCTGCGCGACGACTTCCGCATCTCCTGCCGCGAGCTGGACCTGGTCGTCGAGACGGCTCTCGCCTCCGGGGCCCTCGGCGCCCGCATGACCGGCGGCGGCTTCGGCGGCTCGGCGATCGTGCTGACCGAGAGCACCGACGTCCCGGCCGTCACCAAGGCGGTGGAGGAGGCCTTCGCCGCCGCGGACCTCACCCCGCCCCGCGTCTTCGAGGCCGTGCCGTCGGCCGGCGCCCGGCGCCTCGACCGGCTCACCGGTGCCGGGTCACCAGCTTCTTGACCAGCGTGTACTCGGTGATCCCCGGCGGATAGTCGGGGATCTCGCACACCACCTCGTAGCCCTGCTTCCGGTAGAAGTCCGGGGCCTGGAAGTCCCAGGTCTCCACGCGGGCGGAGGCGCAGGCGCGTTCGGTGGCGGCGAGGTGCTCGGCATGCGCCAGGAGACGGCTGCCGAGGCCGGTGCCCCGGTGGCGCTCGTCCACCCACAGGTAGCCGACGTGGAGCCAGGAGGCCCAGGTGTGGCCGACCAGGCCACCCGCGAGGCCGCCGAAGTCGTCCATGGCCCACACATGCAGGGGGTTCTCGCGTTCGCCGGAGGTGCCGCGCAGGGCGCGCAGCACGGGGGACGCCGCCGTATCGGTGTCCCGCAGACGCTTGCGGAGCAGATCACGTCGGGCCTTGTCGACTTCTGTCTCCAAACGAAACATGCGGCTCACCCTAAACGCGCCAGGACCGCCAGTTCTGTGAATAACCTTCCGCTCCCGGCCCCCGTCCGTACCCTGATGAACAGTGCCGGTGGGCCGGTGAGCGATCCCCTGCTCTGCGGAAGAGCTCGGGGAAGGGGGTTTCGTGGTACGCATCCGAGTCCTGGTCGTCGACGACCACCGCATCTTCGCCGAGTCGCTGGCCGCGGCCCTGGCGGCGGAGCCGGATGTCGAGGTGGCCGCGGCCGGCAGCGGCCCGGCCGCGCTGCGCTGTCTGGAGCGGGCCGCCTCCGAGGGGCGCCGCTTCGACGTGATGCTCGTCGACGCCGATCTGGGCGGCAAGGTGCCCGGCGGCCGTCCGGCGGTGCCCGTGCAGGACGGCGACGAGGACGGCCTCGTCGACGGGATGGCCCTGGTCGCCGGGGTGCGCACGGCCCAGCCGCAGGTGCGGATCGTGGTGCTCGCCGAGAAGGACGACCCCCGGCGGGCGGCCTCCGCGCTGCAGGCCGGCGCCTCCGGCTGGGTGGCCAAGGACTGCTCGCTGAACCGGCTGCTCACCGTCATCCGGGGCGTGCTGCGCGACGAGACGCATCTGCCGCCCGCGCTGCTCACCGGCGTGCTGCGCGAGCTGACCGCGGCCCGCAAGCACCGCACCGAGAGCGAGCGGCTGGTGGAGTCCCTCACCCCGCGGGAGCGGGAGGTGCTGCGCTGCATGGTGGCGGGCCTGGGCCGCAAGGCCGTCGCCGAGCGGCTGTATCTCTCCCCGCACACGGTGCGGACGCACATGCAGAACGTGCTCGGCAAGCTGGGCGTCCACTCCACGCTCGCCGCGGTCGCCCTCGCCCGCCGCGCGGGCGTCGGACCGGTCGACCTATCCGGGGATGTTGTCGAACGGGGCGGTCAGCTGGCGTAGCAGGGCGGCCAGTTCACTGCGCTGCGCCCGGGACAGCTCGGCGAGGATGGCCCGCTCCTGGTCCAGCAGCCCGGCCAGGGCCTGGTCGGCGCGGTCGCGTCCCTCGGCGGTGAGCCGGACCAGCACACCGCGCCGGTCGGTGGGGTCGGGCAGCCGCTCCACCAGGCCCTTCTTGGCGAGGCGGTCGATGCGGTTGGTCATCGTGCCGGAGGTCACCAGCGTCTGGGTGAGCAGCTGCCCCGGCGAGAGCTGGTAGGGGGCGCCCGCGCGGCGCAGCGCGGTCAGCACGTCGAACTCCCAGGGCTCGAGCCCGTGCTCGGCGAAGGCGAGCCTGCGCGCCCGGTCCAGATGCCGGGCGAGCCTGCTGACCCGGCTGAGCACCTCGAGCGGTTCCACGTCGAGGTCCGGGCGCTCCCGGCGCCACGCTGCGACCAGCCGATCGACCTCGTCCTCCATGGCGATCAGTGTAGTGGTTGTGTCGATGTGAAGTCTCTTGATGTCGAGTCTCTTGACATCAAGGAATAGGGATTGCAGGGTGGGTACGCGTCCGACAGCTCACGGGAGGACCGATGACCGTCACCCCCACCTGGGACCCCGCGCAGTACCTGCGCCACGCCGGCCACCGCACCCGGCCCACCACCGAGCTCCTCGCCCGCATCCCGGTACCGGCGACGCCCGCGCCCCGCATCGCCGACCTCGGCTGCGGCGCCGGCAATGTCACCGCCCTGCTCGCCGAACGCTGGCCCGCCGCCCGCATCACCGGCTACGACAACTCGCCCGAGATGCTCGACGCGGCCCGCACCCACCACGCCGGCCCCACCCCGGGCGGCGGGCACCTCGACTTAGTCCACGCCGACCTGCGCACCTGGACGCCCGAGGAGCCGTACGACCTGATCATCAGCAGCGCGACCCTGCAATGGGTGCCGGGCCACGCCGACCGGTTCGCCGACTGGGCGGCCGCGCTGAACCCCGGCGGAACCTTCGCCTTCCAGATCCCCGGCAACTTCGACGCCCCGAGCCACGCCCTGATGCGCGAGATCGCCCACCGGCACGGCATCGGCCACGTCCTGCGCCACAGCGACGCCGTGCTCGCCCCGCAGGACTACCTCGCCCGCCTCACCGCCCTCGGCTGCACCGCCGACGTCTGGGAGACCACCTACCTCCACCTGCTCACCGGCGAGGACCCCGTCCTGGACTGGGTGAAGGGCACCGGACTGCGGCCCGTGCTCACCGCCCTCGCCGACGAGCCCGAGCGGCGCGAGGCCTTCCTCGAGGAGTACCGGGCCGCCCTGCGCACCGCCTACCCGCCGGGCCCGCACGGTACAGCCTTCCCCTTCCGCCGCCTCTTCGCCGTCGCCCACAAGACCGCGAAGGAGGCGCCCTCACCGGCCGGCGGAGCACCCGCCGTGATCACCGCACTCGACCACGTCCAGCTCGCCGCGCCCGCCGGCAGCGAGGACCTGCTGCGCGACTACTACGGCGGCATCCTCGGCATGCGGGAGATCCCCAAGCCGCCCGCGCTCGCCCCCCGCGGCGGCTGCTGGTTCCAGTCCGGATCCGTCCAGCTGCACCTGGGGATCGAGAACGGCTTCCGTCCCGCCAGGAAGGCCCACCCCGGCATCCGGGTCAGCGGGATCCGGCAGTACGCCGACCGGCTCGACCGGCACGGCGCCCCCGTCACCTGGGACGACAACCTGCCGGGTCACCTGCGCTTCTTCACCGCCGACCCGGTCGGCAACCGCCTGGAGTTCCTCGAACCCGTCCGGGAGGACGCCTGACCGGCCCGGGGGACGGGGGAGGGGAGCCGCGCCCGACGGGCAGGGGGCGCGGTCGCAGTAAGGGTTCAGCTCTTGCGGTGCCCGATCAGCCGCGGCTTCGGCTCCAGGCCGTCCAGGCCGTGCCACGCCAGATTCACCAGATGCGCCGCCACCTCCGCCTTCTTCGGCTTGCGCACGTCCAGCCACCACTGGCCCGTCAGTGCCACCATGCCGACCAGCGCCTGCGCGTACAGCGGCGCCAGCTTCGGATCGAAGCCCCGGGACTTGAACTCGCGGCCCAGAATGTCCTCCACCTGGGTCGCGATGTCCGAGATCAGCGAGGCGAACGACCCCGTCGACTGCGGGATGGGGGAGTCACGGACCAGGATGCGGAACCCGTCCGTGTACTCCTCGATGTAGTCCAGCAGCGCGAACGCCGCCTGCTCGCACAGCTCACGCGGGTGGCCGGCCGTCAGCGAGCTGGTCACCATGTCCAGCAGGCGCCGCATCTCCCGGTCCACCACCACCGCGTACAGGCCCTCCTTGCCGCCGAAGTGCTCGTACACCACCGGCTTGGACACCCCGGCCTTCGCCGCGATCTCCTCCACCGACGTGCCCTCGAAGCCCTTCGCCGCGAAGAGGGTGCGGCCGATCTCCAGTAGCTGCTGGCGGCGCTCCGCACCGGTCATCCGGGTCCGGCGCGTGCGCCGCGGCTTGTCATTGCTCGGGATGCTGCTGGAGTCGGCCACGGCGACCATCATGCCGCCTCGACGGTCTCCTTCCGGCGCCGGGAGCCGACATCGGTGGTGTTACGGCGGGAATCGATACGCGAGCGTGACGGCCACCGCACGTCGTACGCCCAGCCCAGCAGCTCGAACCAGCGGATCAGCCGCGCCGAGGAGTCCAGCTGCCAGCGCTCCACGCCATGCCGCGCCGACGTCGGGTCGGCGTGGTGCAGGTTGTGCCAGGACTCACCGCACGACAGCACGGCCAGCCACCACACATTGCCCGAACGGTCCCGCGACTTGAACGGCCGCTTGCCGACCGCGTGGCAGATGGAGTTGATCGACCACGTCACGTGATGGAGCAGCGCCACCCGGACGAGTGAACCCCAGAAGAATCCGGTGAAGGCGCCCCACCAGGACATCGTCACCAGCCCGCCGATCAGCGCCGGCAGCAGCAGCGACAGCGACGTCCACAGCACGAACAGGCGGGAGATCCGCCGCATCGTCGGATCCTTGATCAGATCCGGCGCGTACTTGTCCTGCGGCGTCTGTTCCTCGTCGAACATCCAGCCGATGTGCGCCCACCACAGGCCCTTGATCAGCGCCGGGATCGTCTCCCCGTACCGCCACGGCGAATGCGGGTCGCCCTCGGCGTCGGAGAACTTGTGGTGCTTGCGGTGATCGGCCACCCACCGCACCAGCGGCCCCTCGACCGCCATCGACCCGGCGATGGCCAGCGCGATCTTCAGCGGCCGCTTCGCCTTGAACGAGCCGTGGGTGAAGTGCCGGTGGAAACCGATGGTGATGCCGTGGCACCCGAGGAAGTAGAAGAACACCAGCAGACCGAGGTCCAGCCAGCTCACCCCCCAGCCCCAGGCCAGCGGCACGGAGGCCAGCAGCGCCAGGAACGGAACGATGATGAAGAGCAGCAGCGTGATCTGCTCGATGGAACGCTTGCGCTCACCACCCAGCGTGGCGGAGGGCGCGGCGGCGACGTCGGATCCAGATGCCTTCGGGGCTTCTTCGATCACATCGGAGCTTGAGGTCATGCGTGTCCCCTGTGGGGTATGCGGACGGGGGTGGTGCCGGGGCTGCCGGAACCGGGAGGAGTTCCTACGGTCCCGTAACCTACGGCTTCGTAAGTATGGCAGTGCGTCGCCCGGCGGCAAGAGCCCGCGAGCCTGCGCGTCCCGCCCGACACCTATCCTGGGAGTCGGTCGGACAGCGCGGTCCGCTCGGAATTCTTCCCGGACGCCCCATTTCGTATGCGGCGCCCGCCGCGCGCGACGCCGTCCGGGTTCCCTCCCAGACGAGCTTCAACACTGCAAGGAGCCGCACCTGTGAGCAGTGCCGACGACCAGACCACCACGACGAGCGCCGAACTGCGTGCCGACATCCGCCGACTGGGTGACCTCCTCGGGGAGACCCTGGTCCGGCAGGAGGGCCCCGAGCTGCTGGAGCTCGTCGAGAAGGTCCGCCGCCTCACCCGGGAGGACGGCGAGGCCGCCGCCGAGCTGCTGCGCGGCACAGAACTCGAGACCGCCGCCAAGCTGGTGCGCGCCTTCTCCACCTACTTCCACCTGGCCAACGTCACCGAACAGGTGCACCGCGGACGCGAACTGCGCGCCCGGCGCGCGGCCGAGGGCGGCGCGCTCACCCGCACCGCCGACCGGCTCAAGGACGCCGACCCCGAGCACCTGCGCCAGACCGTGCACCACCTCAACGTGCGGCCCGTCTTCACCGCCCACCCCACCGAGGCCGCACGCCGCTCGGTCCTCAACAAGCTCCGCCGCATCGCCGCCCTCCTCGACACCCCGGTCATCGCCTCCGACCGGCGGCGCCTGGACACCCGGCTGGCCGAGAACATCGACCTCGTCTGGCAGACCGACGAACTGCGCGTCGCCCGCCCCGAACCCGCCGACGAGGCCCGCAACGCCATCTACTACCTCGACGAGCTGTACGCCGAAGCCGTCGGCGACGTCCTGGAGGACCTCACCGCCGAACTGGAACGCGTCGGCGTCAAGCTCCCCGACGACACCCGCCCCCTCACCTTCGGCACCTGGATCGGCGGCGACCGCGACGGCAACCCCAACGTCACCCCCCAGGTCACCTGGGAGGTCCTGATCCTCCAGCACGAGCACGGCATCAACGACGCGCTGGAGATGATCGACGAGCTGCGCGGACTGCTCTCCAACTCCATCCGCTACGCCGACGCCACCGAGGAACTGCTCACCTCCCTCAAGGCCGACCTCGACAACCTCCCCGAGATCAGCCCCCGCTACAAGCGCCTCAACGCCGAGGAGCCCTACCGGCTCAAGGCCACCTGCATCCGCCAGAAGCTGCAGAACACCAAGCAGCGCCTCGCCAAGGGCACCCCGCACGAGCCCGGCCGCGACTACCTCGGCACCGGCGAACTCCTCGCCGACCTGCGCATCCTGCAGACCTCGCTCAGGGAGCACCGCGGCGGCCTCTTCGCCGACGGGCGCCTCGCCCGCACCATCCGCACCATCGCCGCCTTCGGCCTCCAGCTCGCCACCATGGACGTCCGCGAGCACGCCGACGCCCACCACCACGCCCTCGGCCAGCTGTTCGACCGGCTCGGCGAGGAGTCCTGGCGCTACGCCGACATGCCACGCGACTACCGCACCAAGCTCCTCGCCAAGGAACTCCGCTCCCGCCGGCCCCTCGCCCCCACCCCGCCGCCCGTCGACGCGGCAGGCCAGAAGACCTTCGGCGTCTTCCAGACCATCAAGCGGGCCCTGGAGGTCTTCGGACCCGAGGTCATCGAGTCCTACATCATCTCCATGTGCCAGGGCGCCGACGACGTCTTCGCCGCCGCCGTCCTCGCCCGCGAGGCCGGCCTGATCGACCTGCACGCCGGCTGGGCCAGGATCGGCATCGTGCCGCTGCTGGAGACCACCGACGAGCTCAAGGCCGCCGACACCATCCTCGAGGACATGCTCTCCGACCCGTCCTACCGGCGCCTGGTCGCGCTGCGCGGCGACGTCCAGGAGGTCATGCTCGGCTACTCCGACTCCTCCAAGTTCGGCGGCATCACCACCAGCCAGTGGGAGATCCACCGCGCCCAGCGCCGCCTGCGCGACGTCGCCCACCGCTACGGCGTCCGCCTGCGCCTCTTCCACGGCCGCGGCGGCACCGTCGGCCGCGGCGGCGGCCCCACCCACGACGCCATCCTCGCCCAGCCCTGGGGCACCCTCGAGGGCGAGATCAAGGTCACCGAGCAGGGCGAGGTCATCTCCGACAAGTACCTCATCCCGGCCCTCGCCCGGGAGAACCTGGAACTGACCGTGGCCGCCACCCTGCAGGCCTCCGCCCTGCACACCGCGCCCCGCCAGTCCGACGAGGCCCTCGCCCGCTGGGACGCCGCCATGGACGTCGTCTCCGACGCCGCCCACGCCGCCTACCGGCGCCTGGTCGAGGACCCCGACCTGCCCGCCTACTTCTTCGCCTCCACCCCCGTCGACCAGCTCGCCGACCTGCACCTGGGCTCCCGCCCCTCCCGCCGCCCCGACTCCGGCGCCGGCCTGGACGGGCTGCGCGCCATCCCCTGGGTGTTCGGCTGGACCCAGTCGAGGCAGATCGTCCCCGGCTGGTTCGGCGTCGGCTCCGGACTCAAGGCGCTGCGCGAGGCCGGCCTGGACACCGTGCTCGACGAGATGCACGAGCAGTGGCACTTCTTCCGCAACTTCATCTCCAACGTCGAGATGACCCTCGCCAAGACCGACCTGCGGATCGCCCGGCACTACGTCGACACCCTCGTCCCCGACGAGCTCAAGCACGTCTTCGACACCATCGAGGCCGAGCACGAGCTGACCGTCGCCGAGGTGCTGCGCGTCACCGGCGAGAAGGAACTCCTCGACGCCCAGCCCGTCCTGAAGCAGACCTTCGCCATCCGCGACGCCTACCTGGACCCCATCTCCTACCTCCAGGTCGCCCTGCTCAAGCGGCAGCGCGACGCGGCCGCCGCCGGCGAGGAGCCCGACCCGCTGCTCTCCCGCGCCCTGCTGCTCACCGTCAACGGCGTGGCGGCGGGCCTGCGCAACACCGGCTGACCCAAGGCCCGCACACACAGCGGTGCCCCCGCGCTCCACGCGAGCACGGGGGCACCGTCACATCCGGGGCCGTACGACAGCGGCACATGTGGCGCCGTACGGCCGTACGACGGCGGGCGCCGCCGTCACATCAGGGACCACGCCCGCCGGGAATCACACCGGCCAGGGATCACACCAGCACGAAGGCCGCCGTCAGCAGCGCCACCCCCGACCCGGCCAGCACCCACGCCGGCCGCGTCCTGCGCAGGCCGCCCGCCACCACCACCGACGCCAGCAGCAGCGCACCGCCCAGCGGCACCCACGCGTACAGCACCCCGCCCGGGCCCGACCGCACGGCCTGCGTTCCGCCCGGCTTCAGCACCACCGCATAGGTCTCGCCCTCGGTGACGGCCACCGAGTCCTCCAGCACCACCCGGTCCCGCGGCTGCGAGCCCGCCGAGACCGGCGTGTAGGGGCCGCTGCACGTGCCCTGCCGGCACTGCGTCACCTCGACCGCGCCCCGCTCGCGCCCCTTGGTCAGCATCACGTGCTGCGCCGAGCCCCAGGACGCCCACACCCCGGCGATCAGGATCAGCACGGTCACCGTGCCCATCGCCGCGACCCGTCCGAAAGAGAGCACCGCAGAAGGCATGGCCGCGATCTTTGGCCATACCTCTGTGGTCGGTCAACTCATGCGGGGGACAAGTCAGGAGTTGTACGTACTCTGCGCCCGCTCCAGGCCCTCGATCACCAGGCACTCCACCGCGTCCGCCGCCCGGTCCACGAAGTAGTCCAGCTCCTTGCGCTCCGCCGGCGAGAAGTCCCGCAGCACGAAATCGGCCACCGGCATCCGCCCCGGCGGACGCCCGATCCCGAACCGCACCCGGTGATAGTCCGGACCGAACGCCTTCGTCAGCGACTTCAGCCCGTTGTGACCGTTGTCCCCGCCGCCCCGCTTCAGCCGCAGCGTGCCGAAGTCGATGTCCAGCTCGTCATGGATGGCCACCACATGATCCACCGGCACCTTGTAGAACTCCCGCAGCGCGTTCACCGGCCCGCCGGACAGATTCATGTACGACATCGGCTTCGCCAGCACCACCCGCCGGGACATCGGGCCCGGAGGACCGATCCGGCCCTCCACCACCTGCGCCTGGGCCTTCCCGGACCGCTTGAACCGCCCGCCCATGCGCTCCGCCAGCAGATCCGCGACCATGAACCCCACGTTGTGCCGGTTCCCCGCGTAATCGGGCCCCGGATTGCCCAGACCCGCGATCAGCCACGGAGCCGCCGCATCCGTCGTCACGTCCATGTCTCCTTCATA
>NZ_BAAAIZ010000015.1:0-9359 GCF_039526425.1 Streptomyces thermospinosisporus | reverse complement strand
GACTCGGGTCCGCCGCCCTCAACGCATCCTCGCCGGGAGCGGACCACGGGCCCAGAGGGGATCAGGCCTCGGCGGCCTCTTCCTCCTCCTCGCCCTCGGTCTCCTCGGGCACCTCGGTCTGCGCGGCCAGCACCTGCAGCACCACGGCGTCCTCGTCCACCGCCAGGGTCACACCGCTCGGCAGCTTGACGTCCTTCGCGTGAACCGAGTCACCGGCGGACAGACCCTCGACGGAGACCGTCACGTGCTCCGGGATGTGCGTGGCCTCGGCCTCGACCGGCAGCATGTCCAGGACGTGCTCCAGCAGGTTGCCGCCCGGCGCCAGCTCACCCTCGGTGTGCACCGGAACGTCCACCTGGACCTTCTCGCCGCGCTTGACCAGCAGCAGGTCGACGTGCTCCAGGAAGCCCTTGATCGGGTCGCGCTGCACGGCCTTCGGGATGGCCAGCTCGTTGGTCTTGCCGTCGATGTCCAGCGAGATCAGCACGTTCGGCGTACGCAGCGCCAGCAGCATCTCGTGGCCCGGGAAGGTCAGGTGCACCGGCTCGGAACCGTGACCGTACAGAACACCGGGAACCTTGTCGGCACGACGGATACGGCGAGCAGCACCCTTGCCGAACTCGGTGCGCGTCTCGGCGGAGATCTTCACCTCAGACATATTCACTCCTCGAAGTCAGAAACGGACGTGGTCACCCGGCCACGAACGGCCTGCTACGAAGAGCGCGTCGATAACGGACCGCCGTGTTCACGCCTTCGACAGACGAGTACGGCCTCCCTCGCCGAGCAACTGCAGCAGTGTACTCAGGCAGGGAGGCCGCACTCAAAACGATCATCGGAACCCCCGCGCGGGGGGCCGGCTGCAGAACCCTTACTGCTCGTCGAACAGGCTGGTCACCGAGCCGTCCTCGAACACCTCACGCACCGCCGACGCGATCGTCGGCGCGATCGACAGCACCTTGATCTTGTCCAGATCACTGCTCAGCTCACCCGGCGTCGGCAGCGTGTTGGTGAACACGAACTCGCTCACCCGCGAGTTCTTCAGCCGGTCCGCCGCCGGACCCGACAGCACACCGTGCGTCGCCGTCACGATCACGTCCTCCGCACCGTGCGCGAACAACGCGTCCGCCGCCGCGCAGATCGTGCCACCGGTGTCGATCATGTCGTCCACCAGCACACACACGCGGCCCTTCACCTCACCGACCACCTCATGCACGGTGACCTGATTCGCCACGTCCTTGTCACGCCGCTTGTGCACGATCGCCAGCGGCGCACCCAGACGGTCGCACCAGCGGTCCGCCACCCGCACACGGCCGGCGTCCGGCGACACCACCGTCAGCTTCTCCCGGTCCACCTTCGCGCCCACGTAGTCCGCCAGCAGCGGCAGCGCGAACAGGTGGTCCACCGGACCGTCGAAGAAACCCTGGATCTGATCCGTGTGCAGATCCACCGTCAGCAGCCGGTCCGCACCCGCCGTCCGCATCAGATCGGCGATCAGCCGCGCCGAGATCGGCTCACGGCCCCGGTGCTTCTTGTCCTGCCGCGCATACCCGTAGAACGGCACGATCACCGTGATCGAACGAGCCGACGCACGCTTCAACGCGTCGATCATGATCAACTGCTCCATGATCCACTTGTTGATCGGCGCCGTGTGGCTCTGGATCAGGAAACAGTCGGCACCCCGCGCCGACTCCTGATACCGCACATAGATCTCACCATTGGCGAAATCGAAGGCCTTCGTCGGGACAACCCCGACACCCAGCTGCTGGGCGACCTCCTCGGCAAGCTCGGGGTGGGCGCGGCCGGAGAAGAACATCAGCTTCTTCTCGCCGGTCGTCTTGATCCCGGTCACAGCACTTTCTCCTCAGAGGTCGTCACAGCTGGGCATGTCCAGAAACCTCTCAGCCGACTCGCGAGAGGCCGTCTCAGCTGGTGGGGTGCGAGTGTGCACTTATCACGGTACGCCGTGTTTCAGGCACCTGTTTCCGGTCAGCCCTCCTCGGCCGACCCCCGGGAAGCCGCCTCCGCCGCCTTCGCGGCAGCACTCCCCGGACGCTTCCGGGCCACCCAGCCCTCGATATTCCGCTGCTGACCACGGGCCACAGCCAGCGAACCGGGCGGCACATCCTTCGTGATCACCGAGCCGGCAGCCGTGTACGCGCCGTCCCCGATCGTGACAGGAGCCACAAACATGTTGTCCGAACCCGTCCGGCAGTGCGACCCGACCGTCGTGTGATGTTTGTCCTGACCGTCGTAGTTCACGAACACGCTCGCCGCACCGATGTTCGTGTACTCACCGATCGTCGCGTCACCCACGTACGACAGATGCGGAACCTTCGTCCCCTCACCGATCGACGCGTTCTTCGTCTCCACGTACGTGCCGATCTTGCCCTTGCGGCCCAGACGCGTCCCCGGCCGCAAATACGCGAACGGCCCCACCGACGCCCCCTCACCGACCTCCGCACCGACCGACACCGTGTTGTCCACCCGCGCACCCGCGCCCACATGCGTGTCCGTCAGCCGCGAGTTCGGACCCACCTCACAGCCCTCCGCCAGATGCGTCGCACCCAGCAGCTGCGTCCCCGGATGCACCACCACATCCCGCTCGAACGTCACCGACACGTCCACGAACACCGACGCCGGATCGACGATCGTGACCCCCGACAGCATCGCCTGCGTCAGCAGCCGCTCATTGAGAATCCGCCGCGCCTCCGCAAGCTGCACCCGGTTGTTGATGCCGGCGATCTCACGGTGATCACCCGCGAGCGCCGCACCCACCCGGTGACCCGCCTCGCGCAGGATCCCCAGCACGTCCGTCAGGTACTCCTCGCCCTGCGAGTTGTCCCTCCGCACCTTCTTCAGCGCATCCGCCAGCAGCGCACCGTCGAACGCGAACACGCCCGAGTTGATCTCACGGATCGCCCGCTGCTCCTCGGTCGCGTCCTTGTGCTCCACGATCGCGGTCACCGCACCGGACGCCTCGTCCCGCACGATCCGGCCGTACCCGGTCGCATCCGGCACCTCGGCCGTCAGCACCGTCACCGCGTTGCCGTCCGCGGCGTGCGTCGCGGCGAGCCGGCGCAGCGTCTCGCCCGTCAGCAGCGGGGTGTCGCCGCACACCACCACGACCGTGCCGTCGACCGAGCCGCCCAGCTCCTCCAGGCCCATGCGGACGGCGTGCCCCGTGCCGTTCTGCTCCGCCTGCACCGCGGTGCGGACGTCCGGGGCGATCTCGGCGAGATGGGCGGTCACCTTCTCGCGGGCGTGCCCCACCACGACGACGAGATGCTCCGGCTGGAGCTCACCGGCGGCGGCGAGGACGTGACCCACGAGAGAACGGCCGCAGATCTCGTGCAGGACCTTGGGTGTGGCCGACTTCATACGGGTGCCCTCACCCGCTGCGAGAACGACGACGGCTGCCGGGCGATTGGCGCTCACGGGATGCCCTTCGGCTGAGTTTGGGGAGGGGTGGACAGTCCGCAGGATACCGGGGGGTTTTGGGGCGGACATGAGCGCGGGTCCCCACCGGGGGTTGCCGCTGAGGACCCGAACTGAGCAGGGCTCCCCTGCCAGGACTCGAACCTGGAATGATCCATCCAAAGTGGATAGTGTTGCCCATTACACCACAGGGGATTGCAAACCCGGCTAATCGGACATCTCGCCAACCTGCCGAGCGACTCCCAACACTATGCCGTACCAAGAGCCTTCGATGCGACGGTACAGCTCAGCCCCCTTCAGCACCTTGATCATCAGGCAGCCGCGATAGGTCTCGCCGACGTTCTTGCGAACGGTCTTGGGGTTGTGCTTCTTGAGGGTCGTCTTGTTGAAGGCGGTGCGGTCGGTGCCGACGAGGTCGGCCCAGAACTGCTCGGCGCCCTTCACGTCCGCGTTCTCGTGGATCGTGACGCTGAACCGGAGGCGATCGCGTTCCACGCCCAGGAGGTCCAGCCAGGCGAGGTGCACCTGAACCATCCCCGGATCGCTGTTGACGAAGGTCACGCACTCGCGCCGGGCGTACGGCTTGTCCTTGGCGCCCTCCGCCCAGTACAGGGCCACGCCCACCAGGAACAGTTCGCGGTCTGAAGCTCGCCGATCGCCTGCCTGGCTGCCTCCTTCGTCTCCCGGCGCCGTTTCTCGCGCGTCTGCATGGCGACTTCCAGACCTCGTCGGGCGATCGCCGCCGCTTCCTCGGGGCTGCGCTTCCGCTCCGGCCTCGGCAGATCCCGCACCCACAGGGAGATCGAGCTCTTGGAGCAGCCCAGCTCGAGCTGGATCTGGTCGTAGGTCCAGCCCTTCAGGCGCAGCTCCCTGGCCTTCTCGCGCAGGTCGTCCTTGGCGTTGGGGCGTGCGGTCCAGGCCGGCGGGGGTTCGCCCTGGAGGAGGCGGTTGAGGATGTCGTTGTTGTAGACGCGCGGGCGGTCGCGGATCTGGCGGCGGCTGAGTCCTTCGCGCCGGAGGGCCACTGCCTGCTCGCGCAGGGTTTCGTAGTCGGCGTACTTGCCGATGGGATGTGCCATGGGCAAGAGGCTCTGGCGGAATGGGCGGGTCCGGTGCTGGTTCGAGGATGGTTCACCTGTTCGAGGGGTATCGCGTCGTATCGCTTGTCGAAAGTCGCCGGAAATGCACCGGGTGGCGCCCGTAGGCTGGGTGCATGACCGCGACGGGGGAAGAGCTGGTGCCGGCCCGGGGAGGGCCGTGGTGGTGGGCGCGGTGGCGCAGTGCCGTGCTGGATGTGGGGCTCGCGGTGGTGTCCGCGCTGGAGTGCGGGCTCGAGGGGATTCCGTTCGCGCGGGACGCGGGGATTCCGGTGGCCGCGGGGGTGGTGTTCGGGCTGCTGGCCGGGGCCGTGCTGGTGGTGCGGCGGAAGTGGCCGGTCGCCGTGGTGCTGGTGACGATCGCGGTGACGCCCGCCCAGATGGGCTTTCTGATGGGTGTCGTCGGCTTGTACACGCTGGCGGCTTCGGAGCTGCCGCGCAGGATCATCGGTTCGCTTGCGGGGATGTCGCTGCTGGGCACGGCGATCGTGACGTTCGTGCGGGTGCGGCAGGACATGGCGCGCGGGGAGCTGACGATAGGTGACTGGTTCGTGCCGTTCGCGTCGATCACGACGGCGCTGGGGCTGACGGCTCCGCCGGTGCTGCTGGGTCTGTACATCGGGGCGCGGCGGCGGCTGATGGAGAGTCTGCGGGAGCGGGCGGACAGTCTGGAGCGGGAGCTTCAGCTGCTGGCGGAGCGGGCCGAGGAGCGGGCCGAGTGGGCGCGCAACGAGGAGCGGACGCGGATCGCGCGGGAGATGCATGACGTCGTGGCGCACCGGGTGAGTCTGATGGTGGTGCATGCGGCGGCGTTGCAGGCGGTGGCGCGGAAGGATCCGGAGAAGGCGGTGAAGAACGCCGCGCTGGTGGGGGACATGGGCCGGCAGGCGCTGACGGAGCTGCGGGAGATGCTCGGGGTGCTGCGGGCCGGTACGGAGTCGGGGGCGGCGGCGCGTTCGGAGCGGGTGTCGGTGCCTCCGCTGGCGGCGGTGGGGGCGGCCGCGGCGGCGGCTGCTTCGCGTGCGGCCGGTGGTGAGGAGGGTGCGGCGGAGGGGCCGAGTCTGGCGGCGATCGAGGAGCTGGTGGGGCAGTCGGCGGCCGCGGGGATGGTCGTGGATCTGTCGGTGGAGGGGGAGAGCCGGTCGTATGCGCCGGTGGTGGAGTCGACGGCGTACCGGGTGGTGCAGGAGGCGCTGACGAACGTCCACAAGCATGCGGCGGGTGCGAAGACGTATGTGCGGCTGGCGCACCGGGCGTCGGAGATCGCGATGCAGGTGGAGAACGAGCCGCCGCCGCGGGCGGCTTCGTCGGCGGGGCTGCCGTCGGGGGGCAATGGTCTGGTGGGGATGAAGGAGCGGGTGTCGGCGCTGGGCGGGGTGTTCGTGTCGGGGCCGACGGAGGCGGGGGGTTTCCGGGTGTCGGCGGTGATTCCGGCTTCGGCGGCGGAGGCCTCGTAGGGGTCTTGCCGGCATCGTCGTGGAGGCTTGTCGCCGGCGGGGGTGCGGGGTGCGGCCGGTGGGGGCGGCCGGCGGTTCAGGCGACGGTGAGGCGGGTGGGGGTGATGCCGTCGATGAGGGTGGCGAGGGCCTGGTCGATGTGGGGGCCGAGGTACCAGTCGCCGGTGTGGTCGAGGGCGTAGACGCGGCCTTCGGCGTCGATGGCGAGGAGGGACTCGGTGTCGGTCTCGGCGCCGAGGGGGGAGACCTGGGTGTCGAGGGCGCGGCCGAGGTCGCCGAGGGTGCGGGCCATGTGGAGGCCGTGGAGCGGGTCGATGTGGAGGGTGGCGGGGGCGATCTGGCGGCCGGGTCCGGTGGGGTGGATGTGGAGTCCGCCGAATTCGGCCCAGGCTTCGACGGCGGCGGGGAAGACGCTGTGCCGGTGTCCGGCGGGTGAGGTGTGGTCGCGGAGGGTGTCGGCCCAGATCTCGGCCTGTTTGATGTCCCAGCGTCCCGGCTGCCAGCCGGCGGCGCGCAGGGCGGCGTCGACGGGGACGGGGAAGCGCGTGGTGGAGGTGCGGTCGGTGTGCATCTGCCCTTCGTTCGTCGAGTTCATGGTGCTGGGCCGCGTCGCGCGGGCGGGCGGCGTGGCTCGTGTCAGCGTTCGGTGGCGGCGGGGTCGACTATGCGGACACCGAAGTGGGCGCTGAGTGCGGTGCAGGCGCGGCAGGGGGTGGCGAAGCCGCCGTGGAGGGGGTCGCCGTCCTCGCGGATGCGGCGGGTGGTGAGTTTGGCGTGTTTGAGTGCTTTGCGGGCTTCGCCGTTGGTCATGGGTTTGCGTGCGGCGCGTTTGCTGCGGGCGGCGTCGGTGGCGGCGATGTGGCGGGAGATGAGGATGGTCTCGGCGCAGCGGCCGGTGAAGCGGTCGCGCTGTCCGCTGGTGAGGGTGTCGAGGAAGTCCTGTACGAGGGGGTGCAGGGCGGGTGGGGTGTCGCCGCGGGCGGGGGTGCAGGTGAGGGTGGTGCCGCGTACGGAGAGGGCGGCGGCGACGGTGGGCAGGATGCCGTCGCGGCGGTGGCGCAGTACGGGTGCGGGGCTGTCGGTGGTGGCGCTCCAGTCGATGCGGGGGTCGCCGGTGCGGGGGTCGGCGGACCGGTCGTTCGGCGTGGCCGCCGGGGCACCTGCCTGCGTCATGTTCATGATTGTCTTCCCCTCCGTGCATCCCCCGAAGGTCACAGAGTGCCAAATGCCGTGGCTGATGCGGAAGCTGGGGCGGGGCGACACGCCCGGGTCCGGGCACGCTGTCATCGCAGGGTGACGGCTTGTCACCACAAGCGGAGGGCTGGTGACCGGTGCCGGTGACCGGTGTCGGCGTACCGCATAGGCTGTCGGGCACCGCCGAACCGTGCGGTGAGGAAAGTCGTAGCAGACGTGACAGTCGAATACGTTCCGTGACCGGCCGAGGGTGTTCGGGGCAGGGGCGTATCAGAGTGCCGCAGGGGGCAACCGCCATGACGACAGGTCGGCTCGGGCTGGGGGCACCTCCCGGCCGCCAGGCCGGGGGACACGCCGCGCCGCCGAACGCGGCCTACGCCGGGCAGGTCGTGCAATTCCCGGATCCGGTGCGGGCCGCCCGGCATCCCAGAGGTGTGCGGGTGGACGAGCGTGGTTACCCCGACTTCTCGCCTTATGCGCGGGCGGCCGTGGAGATCGCGGACCCGCCGGAGGGTTTCGGTGTCGACGAACTGCGGCTGACGGACTATGTGTCGGCGAACGCGGCGATGGCGGCGAGCGGGCACGAGCTGTGGGACACGGTGCCGTCGGTGGCGACGCCGCACGGCTGGACGTGGCATCACGTCGCGGGGACGCGGCGTCTGGAGCTGGTGCCGGTCGAGGTGAAGGCGCTGCTGCGGCATCACGGCGGGATCGCGACCGCGAACGTGGATCAGGGCAAGCGGGGCACGCGCCCGCTGCAGGAGACGCGTCCGGCGCACTTCGGGCTGCCGAAGTCGGGTGTGGCGGTGTCGGAGACGCAGGTGCAGCAGGTCGAGGAGGACCTGGGGTACCGGCTGCCGGGTGCCTACCGTTCGTTCCTGAAGGCGGCCGGCGGCTGCGCCCCGGTGGGCACGGCGCTGGACGCCGAGCTGGGGCTGCTGGTGGACCAGCCGTTCTTCACGGTGCGGGACGAGGCGGCCGTCAACGACCTCGTCTACATCAACAAGTGTCTGCGGGATCACCTGACGAAGGACTACCTGTGCGTGGCCTTCGTGCAGGGCGGTCTGCTGGCGGTGAAGGTGCGGGGCGAGCGCAGCGGCTCGGTGTGGTTCTGCGCCTATGACGATGTGCGGGACGTGGATCCGTCGTGGTCGCCCGCCGAGCGGGTGGAGCGGCTGCTGCTGCCGTGCGGGGACGACTTCGACGCGTTCCTGTCGCGGCTGGCGGGGTCTCCGCCGGAGCTGCAGACGGTGGCCGATCTGATGGTGGACGGCGGCTTCGCGCGGGTCGTCCCGGTTTCTTCCGCGGGGGAGTGAGCTCAGGCGATGGTGACGTTCGCGCAGGCGCAGGAGCGCGCGGAAGAGTGGATCAACGGTGATGTGCCCTCGTACCAGCACCGTGAGGTGCGGGTGCGGGAGTTCGGCCTCGGGTTCGTGGTGTGGGCGGAGGACCGTGCGGACGGTCCGCGCTCGGACGGGGGCGCGCAGCGGCTGGTGATCGCCCGGGACAGCGGGGAGGCCACGCTGTGGCCGGCGCTGCCGGTGGGTGAGGTGATCCGGCGCTACGAGGAGGAGTACGGCCGTCCGGAGGCGGCGCCGGAGCCGGAGCCCAAGCCGGCGCCGGCCCGCGTGGACCTGAATCAGACGTCGTTCCTGCTGAGCCCTCCGGAGTGGCTGCAGGAGGCGGCGGACCGGATGGGCATCCCGGACCGGCGGGAGACGTCTGGGCCGGGGAGCGGGACGTCGTCCGGCGTGACGGCGTCGGGGTCCGGCGGGTCGTCGGGTGCGGCCGCGCCGTCGGCTCCGGCGGCGGCCGCGGGTGCGGGTGCCGCGCCGGCCGCGGGTTCGGGCGCGGGGGCTCAGCCCTCGGGCGCCTCCGGTGGTGCCGCCGCGTCCGGCAGCGGTGCCGCGTGGCCCGCGCCGGCCGGGGCCGGTGACTCCTCGCAGGACGGTTCGCCGGGCGCGGGGGCGACCCCGTGGGCCGGTACGGACACCAGCGCCGACGCCGGCGAGGACCGTTCCGTGCCGCTGCCGGAGACCGTGTTCGCGCCGCAGCTGAGCGAGCCGGGCGACGGCACCCCGCCGCCGTCGGTCCCGGCGGACGCGCCGACGGCGCTGATGTCGGGCGGCAGCCGGCTTCCGAAGACCGCGCTGGCTCCCGCGGTGGAGGAGCCGGG
>NZ_BAAAIZ010000014.1:0-33990 GCF_039526425.1 Streptomyces thermospinosisporus | reverse complement strand
GTCCCCCACCAGATCACTCACACCCCACCAACGACCCAGAACCCAAACCGTTTCGGATCAATAGCAGTACGGACCCGAACCGACGTAGGGAATCAACACGGGCTTCCGAAACTCCTGTGGTTCTGTCAGTCCCGTCGGCCGAGGACTGCCTCGCCGAGGTGTGTGAGGCGATGCACGGTCAGATTGTCCCGGCGCTCGGCGGCGACCAGGCCGGAGCGCCGGAGGACCCCTAAGTGTCTGCTGACGGAGGGGTGTGAGAGGTCTAGACGGCGGGATATTTCGCTGATGGACACCGGCGATCGCAGGGATTTGAGGACGTTGGCACGGGTCTGCCCGAGCAGATCGCTCAGGGCGGCGGCGCGGTCGCCTTCCTGCTGCTGCCACAGGCCGGCCGCGGAATCGGTGGTGGGCGTCACGTTGTAGACCAGGACCGGAGCGTCATGGCCGCCCGTCTCCGCGTCGAGAACCATGGGGCCGGGTGCAAACAGCGACGGGGCGATGACCAGTCCCTCTCCGAAGAGATCGACTGTCTGCCCCGTGTGATCGTCCTCCACGCTGAGCAGCGGAGCGCGCCAATTGATGCGGGGGTGGAGCTCGTTGAGGACGCTTTCCACACCGCCGGCGAGGACCGCGCGGCCCCGGGTCTCGCGTTCCGCTTCCAGATACGTTCGTATGCGCCCCCAGTAGGGCAGGACGGCAACCGATCTGAACCGGTGAACGTCGGCGTGCGGCGCCGGCCCGGTCCCCCGCATTCTCCGCCGCACCTTCATGCGCCACTCCGTGAATTCGTCCTGCTGCACCTCCGCGTATTTGCGTTCTGCGAACCGGGTCTCCAGGTCCGGTCCGAGGGAGTCAACGAAGCGGATGCGGGAAAGATCTTCCACGGTGAGACGCAGACAGACCACTGCGTTGTCTCCTCAATTCGGCACGGAGGATGCGTTCGTCGTGTTCCGTCGCAGGCGCCGGCGCCGACAAATGGGGCGGGCTGGACGGCGTTTTCCGGTCACGGACGCCCTGAACAGGGACCGGGCCGTGGCGGAGCTCCCGGCCGTCACCACGACGGCGTCCGGTGGTTTCCCTCGATCTCGGCAAGGCCTGGATCCGTGCCGGTCTTCTCCCCCTGCGAAGCGGGTGGCATCCCTGTCATTCCCCCTGTGCTGTTTCGTCACGGCTCTGGTGTGGGGCCGGACTTGCCGACGAAGAACGCGCGGTGGGTCAACCGCGGTGTGCTCCCGCCGGTGGTCAGCCGGCGGCGCATCGGTGCATGGAGTCGGCCCGCTGAAAAGCCGCCCGGTGTTTCCACGGCAAACGACGAGGTCGGGGCCGGCATGAGCATCCCCGCGCATGGGGCCGACCCAAGCACCCGAGGACCGTACTCAGCGGATGAAAGGGTGTCAACTCATCCGCTGGCACCCCTGGCCGCGCGCTCTTCCTCAACTACGTGCCATGCGGCCCTTTTGCTCTGCACTGCACAAACATTGAGCCAAAGGCGGCCGACCTTCCGGGCGGCGGTGTTCAAGAGGCTGCGGAGCAATTAGGTTGACTGCCACTTCTTGTCCGCTGGAAACAGGAGCGACATGACACGCGGGGGTTGACGACTTGGCCAGTATCAGCAGCGACGGCAACGGCACCACGGAGCCGTCGTCCCTGGCTCAGCGGCTCGAGGACATCATCAACGCCTACTACCGGGGCAACCGGCCGCCCTACAGCAGGATCGCCGAGGAGATCCGCCAGAGCACCGGGCGTACCTTTTCGGCCACCTACTTGTGGGAACTGGCGACCGGCCGGAAGCGGAACGTGACCCGCGACCAGCTGCGGGTGCTGGCGGAACATTTCGGCGTGACACCGGACTACTTCACCGACGAGGAAGTCTCCGAGAGGGTGAGACGCCAGATGGAGTTCGCCGCGGCGCTGGGAAACAGCAAGGTCCGCACGCTGGCCTTCCGCGCCGACTCGCTCTCGGAAGCGGGACTCGACGCCCTGCTCACCCTCGTGAACGCGATGTCCGATCAATCCGGCTCACAGAGACGTCACAGACCGGCCGGCCGAAAGGGATGACCGGAGACGAAGGTGACCGCGGGTGAGAAGAACGGACGAGTACGCCGCGCTGCAGCGCAAGTGCACGGCGATCCTGCGTGATCTCGGGATCCAGCAGTCGCTGTCCCTTGACGCGATCCGGGGCCGGGTGGAGCGCCTTCGGGAGCGTCCGCTCGTCCTGAGGGAACTGCCCGAGCAAGCGGCGGTCGCCGGAGCGTGCGGTCTCTGGCTGGGCACCGATGACGCCGACTATGTCTTCTACGAGCCGGGCACCGCGCCCCTTCACCGTGAGCACATCATCCTGCACGAGATCGGCCATGTGCTGTGCGACCACCACCGGGAGACCTCGGTCGACGGCGTGGAGCTGACGGGTGACCTCCTCGACGGTCTGCGGCCCCATCTCGTCAGGCGGCTGATGGCACGCACCAGTTACACGACCGCCGAGGAACAGGAAGCCGAGATGATCGCCAGCCTGCTGCAGAGCGCCGGGAAGGCGAACCGGGTGTCCGGTCCGCTCGGCCGGCTCGGCGCCTTCCTGGGAGTGACCGTCGATGCCGGTGAGTGAGCTGGCCACTCAAGTGGGTCTCTGCAGCGTCGTCATTCTGTGGTTCGCTCTCGTCTGCCGGGCCGGGCCCGCTCTGCGTCACCCCCAGCAACGGGGCCTGTGGCTCACCGTGCTGGCGGCGACCACGGCCATCACTCTCTTCCAGCCCGTCGTCGTCGGCCGGCTCGCGGACGCCGGTGTGGAGGTCCACGCGGTCGCGCTGACCCGCAACCTGATCGGCGTACTCAGCGCCGGGCTGGTTCTGCTCTCCATGGTCGACTCGACCCGGTACCGGCGTCTGCACTTGTCGGTGGTGGTGGGGCTGGGGGCGGCCATGGGCGCCCTGATCGTGCTGGACCTGCTGGCGGCTCACCCTCGCGTGAGCGTTCCCTCCGTCCAGCGTCCGGCCGATCCCGCGTCCGCCTACTGGCTGATCCTCGTCGTGTCCCATCTGGTCGGTGACGCCGTCGCGGTGGTGGTGTGCTGGTCGTACAGCCTGCGCACGGACGAGCGCGATCTCTTCTTGTCCCTGCGGCTGTTCGCGGTGGGCAGCGTGCTCGCGTTCGTCTTCTGGGCCGGCTACCTCTGGCACCTGTCCGGCGGCGCCCCAGCGGCCCTGCCCTATCTGTCCCTGATCATCGGGGTGCACGGCTTCATTCGCGCGGCATCGCTGCTGGTCCCCACGGTGACGGCCATGGCCCGGACATGGAGTGCTCTGCGCGTCACCTGGCAGCTGTGGCCGCTGTGGAGCGATCTTGTCGCCGCGGTACCCCAGGTGACCCTCGCCGGGCCGCAGCGCAGCAGGATCCGGGAGGTGCTGCGCCCGCGTTCACCCCTGGCCCTGCAGGCACACCGGCAGACCATCGAGACCTACGACGCGCTCCTGGTGCTGCAGCAGTACATCGACGCGGACGTCTACGAGGAGGCGCACCGGCACGCCCGACGCGGCGGCGTACGCGAGGACCGGCTCGAAGCGGCCGCACTCGCCGGTGCGCTGGGACTGGCCCGCCGCGCCGTACTCGCCGGTGCACCGGGGTCATCTCCTGACCGCCAACTCGCCGTCGCCCTGCCCGGGGATCCGGCCGCTTTGCTGAGGGTCGCCCGGATGTGGCCCGCCATGGCGGACGCACTCTCCGGCCGGGACGCGTCGGCACCGGCCGGGCGTACCTGACCACCGCGCCGCCGGCCGCGGATGCCGAGCCGGTGGTCAGCTCATCGTGTCCGCCGTTGCGCCGGTACGCGGCGCGACGTGGAAGTCGAAGGCGAGCGTCCCGGGGTCCAGGGCCGTCGCTCCGCCGTCGACGGTGAGCACGGAGCCGTTCACGTACGACGCGGCGGGGGACAGCAGCCAGGCGACGGCCTCCGCGACCTCCCGCGGTTCACCCGGCCGTCCCAGCGGCAGGAGCCTGGTCACCTCTTCGTAGGCCGTCTCGACACCCTGCAGGTCCGCCTCCGCGGCGAAGCGCGCCATGCGGCGGTCGGCCATCTCGCTTCTGACCCAGCTCGGGCACACGACATTGGCCCGCACTCCCTGTCGGCCGTAGTCGACGGCGACCGAGCGGCACAGCTGGAGCAGGGCCGCCTTGGAGGTCGCGTAGGGAGCGTTGCTGGTGCCGTTGCGCAGTGCGGACACCGAGGCGACGGCGACCACCGCACCGCGCGCCCGCAGCAGGTGCGGGATCGCCGCGCGCAGAAGCAGCAGCGGACCGGTGACGTTGGTGCGCATGACCTCGTCCCAGTCCTCCAGCGACAGGTCGCCCACGGCACCGCCGCGTCCGATGCCCGCGTTGAGCACCACTCCGTCGAGCCGCCCGTAAGCGGCCAGGGCCGCCTCGACCAGACCTTCGGCGGCCTCGGGGTCCCGCACGTCGGACGGGTGGGCGAGCACATCGATCTCCCGCTGGAGGCGCAGCAGGGGTTCGCTGCGCCGGCCTGAGACGACGATGTGGTGTCCCCCTTCACGCAGCAGCCGAGCCGTGGCCTCCCCGATGCCCGTGCCTCCACCGGTCACGATGACAACTCGCTCGTCCGTCACAGTCCTCATGGCTCCTTCGGGCTCCTGGGCACCGCCGAGCCTAGAACCCCGGTGATCGCTCACGGACGACTTCGAGACAAGGCCTCGCATGGGTGGGGAAAACCCGCCTGCAGACTCTCCTGTCAGGTCTACTGCCTCCCCCAGGTCCTGCTGCTGCACTGAGATCACCGGATCCCGACCCCGACTTGGACTGACCGACATGCCCCACATCACTGACATTCGTCTGCCCGTCGTCCAGCTGGTCAGGGTCTGTGTCGAGCATCACGCTGCCGCTGCGGGCCGCCCGGCACTCGTCGAGGCCAGCGTCGGCTTCCCCGAGCGGTCCCTGACCGCGGTGGTGGGTCCTCCCGGAGCGGGCAAGACCGCACTGCTGCGGTGCGCCGCCGGGCGGGAACGGCCGAGCCGGGGCAGGGTGTTCAAGGGTTCCCGGGAGCTGGCGGCCCTGGACGAGCGGGAGCTGACACAGCTGCGACGGCTTTACGTCCCGCGGCGGCCCGCACTGCCGCCCGCGCACACGGTGTACGAGCACGTGACCCAGGCGGCGTCCGTTACGGGCCGGGTGCCTTCGGAGGCAGCCGTCATGGAAGCCCTGCGTCTGGTGGGGCTGGAGGAACAGGCGGCGAGCAGACTCACCGACCTCTCCGCCGAGCAGCACAAGCGCGTCGCGATCGCCGCGGCGCTGCCGGTTGGTCCTCGTGTCATGTTCGTCGACGAACCCAGCGACGGTCTCGACGACGCCGGTGTGCAGCGGGTGATGGATGCGATGCGTGCTCTGGTGGAGCGGGCCGGGTACTCAGTCGTCATCGCCACTCGGGCCCCGGCGGTGGCGGCCTGGGCGGACCGCGCCGTCCTGATCGGCGGCGGTCGTGTCGTCGGCAAGATCGACTGGCCGACGAGCGACGAGATCGCCGCCGAGCTCGCGGATCAGCCGGACGTGTGCTGAAGAGTTCGCCCGGGATGGGGTGGGTGTCGTCCGCCCACGGGCCACGGCGTGGGCCGCCGGGCGAGATGGTCGGGAAAACCCGACCTCCAGGTCTCGACCTGGCTGTCATGACCTGCGAGAACGCTCCGGATGCAATGGATGCGTGCTGAATCGTTGGGCTCAATTCTCTTTCAACACACGGTGGTTGTGGTGCGCCGGCTGGCTGATCGCCGCCGTGTGGGCCGCCGTCTTCGCGCTGATCCCGGCACCGCAGCCGCACCGGGTGTGGGGAATGAGCGCCGGTGCGGGGTACCTCTGCGCGGCGGTGGCGGCCCTGGTGTCGTCACGGCGGCGGGGACCGGCGGTCTCGGTCTGGTTCGCCGCCGCCGGCGCCGTCGTGGTGCCGTTCGTCCTGTTGCTGCTGACCGGCTCGGCGCAGAGCGAGGTCGGCGTGATGGAGCGTGCCGGTCTGCTGACCGTGCGTCAGGCGACGCCGTATCTGGCGGATCCCGGCTCGGTGGTCGAGGTGACTCCGTACCTGCCGGGCATGGCGGTGTTCGGGTTGCCGCGCGCGGTGCTGGGCGGTGACGGCCTGGCGGCGAGGCTGCTGGGTGACGCCCGGATCTGGTGCGCCGCGGCCTTTCTCGGTTGTCTGCGGGCGGCCGGGCGCGCGGCCGAGTCCGGGACGTACGGCCGACGGGATGCCGCACGGGGCCCGATGAGCACATGCGCACTCGGCGCGTTCGTGGCCTCCCCCGTCGTGGCGCTTCCGCTGTGCGTCAGCGGCATCGATCTGCCGCTGACGGGGCTGCTGGTGCTGGCGCTGGTGTATGCGGCGCGGCGGCGTCCGGTGGCCACCGGGCTGGCGCTCGCCGCCGTCTGTTCCCTCAAGTGGACGGCCTGGCCCGCCGTGGCGGTGGCCGTGGCGTTGCTCGCCCAGCGGGGCGGGTGGCGGGCCGCAGCCCGCGGGACGGCCGTGGCGGTGGGCGGTACGGCCCTGCTCGTCCTGCCAGCCGTGCTGCTGTCGCCCGGTCCGCTGGTGGAGCAGGTCTTCATGTTCCCCACGGGGCGCGGGCCCTGGGAGACCCCCGCGGCCAGCCCGCTGCCGGGCAGGCTGCTCGCCGACCTCGGGCCGGCCGGCTGGTACGCGGCGGTCGCCCTGCTGCTGTCCGCCGGGCTGGCCGTCGCCGTGTCCCTGCTGACCCGGCCACCGCACGACCTCGTACCGGCCGCCGACCGGCTGGCCCTCGGACTGTGCGCGGCCTTCCTCCTCGCGCCTGCCGGGCGCTTCGGGTATCTCGCCCTCCCCGTCGCCCTGGTCGTCCTCGCCCGGCTGGTGAACGGCACGAGCCGGAGCGAGCCCGAGCGCGCGACTGTCGTGCGGGGCGTGCCGTCTGTGCCTCCCCTCACCGCTCCGGCCGCGGGGAGCGCCCGGTGAGGGCATGGCGCACCGACGTGGGGGCGGCCGCACAGCGGTGGGGGCGGGCCGGTTCCCGTTCGTGGAGGAGGAGGTGGCGGGCCTGCGGGCGTTCGTACCGGCGGGTCGCAGTTCCGTCTCTCCCGCACCGTGGTGGCCCGGTCCGCACCCTCGAAAACCTGGCGCAGGAGATCGCTCCGCGGCGGCTGGCGTTCGTCAAGGCCGACACCGAGGGCACGGAACTCGCCCTGCTGCAGGGCGGATCGGCCACGCTGCGCAGGCAACGGCCCACGCTGCTGCTCGAGCTCGCGCGACGCCATCTGGCGACGTACGGCGCCGGTCAGGCCGATGTCCTCGGACACCTGCGGGACCTGGGATACGGGGCCCACTGCTGGCGGCGTGGCCGGTGGGTGCCCGTCACCCGCGTCGCCGACGACCGGCGCAACCACCTCTTCACGGCCTGACCACTCCCTCCGGAAGGCAGCCAGCGACCATGGGCACCACCCTCGTCATCACCAACGACTTCCCGCCCCGCCAAGGGGGCATCGAGACGTTCGTCCACGCCATGGCGTCCCGCGTCCCCGGCCACGACGTGATCGTCTACACCTCCCGTGAGCCGGGTGCCGCAGCCTATGACGCCACGCTGCCGTTCCCGGTGATCCGGGACCCGAGCAGCATGCTGCTGCCCACCTCCCGGGTGACCCGCTGCGCCCTGGAGATCGCCCGCCGGTACCGGTGCGACCGGGTCTGGTTCGGAGCCGCCGCCCCGCTCGCGGCCATGGCCCCGGCGCTGCGGCGGGGCGGTATACGGCGGTTGGTCGCCACCACGCACGGCCACGAGATCTGGTGGGCGCGCACCCCCGGCGCCCGCCAGGTGCTGCGGCGCGTCGGCGACCACGTGGACGCCGTCACCTACCTCGGCGAGTACACCCGGCGGCGCATAGCGCCGGCCCTGGGGCCGCGGGCGGAACTGGTGCGGCTGGTGCCGGGGGTGGACCCGGCGGCGTTCCTGCCGGAGCCGGGTGCCGCCCGGCGGATCCGGGAGCGGCACGGCATCGTGGACCGCAAGGTCGTGCTGTGCGTCTCCCGGCTGGTGCGGCGCAAGGGGCAGGACCAGCTGATACGGGCGATGCCCGCCATACGGCGGGCGGTGCCGGAGGCGGTGCTGGTGATCGTGGGCGGCGGCCCGGACGAGCAGCGGCTGCGGCGCCTGGCGCGCCGGTACGCCGACGGGCACGTGGTGTTCGTGGGCGGGCTGGACCACGCGTCGACGGCCCCGTACTACGCGGCGGCCGACGTGTTCGCCATGCCGTGCCGGACCCGCAAGGCGGGGCTGGAGGCGGAGGGGCTGGGCATCGTGTTCCTGGAGGCGGCCGCCAGCGGGTTGCCGGTGGTCGCCGGGGACTCCGGGGGTGCACCGGACGCGGTCGTCGACGGGGTGACGGGCACGGTCGTGGACGGTACGGACGCCGGGGCCGTGGCCGCTGCCGTGGCGGGCCTGCTGCGCTCTCCCTCGCAGGCCGCGGCCATGGGCGCGGCAGGCAGGGCCTGGGTGACGTCGCAGTGGTCCTGGGACCTGTCGGCGCAGCGGCTGACGCAGCTGCTGCACCCCGGCACGGATCTCCGCGCTGTCGTGTCCGGGCGGGGCGGCGAGGAGTCCTGAGCGCGTGCGGGGCGGCCGGGCGCCCTTCCTCAGAGCTGCGGGGTCTCCCGGCGCAGATGGGCGAGGACGGCCAGCACTCGGCGGTTGCCCTCCGCCGGATCGAGGTCGAGCTTCATGAAGATGTTGCTCGAGTGCTTGACGACCGACGCCTCCGTGATGGTGAGGCGTTGCGCGATGGCCTGGTTGTTGAGCCCCTCCGCCATGAGGGCCAGCACCTCCCGTTCGCGGGGCGTCAGGCGCTGCAGCGGCTCGTCGGCGGCCCGCTGCTGCAGCAGGACCCGGACCACTTCAGGGTCGATCACCGTCTGCCCGCCGGCGACCCGGTCCAGCGCGTCGAGGAACTCGGCGACCTCGCCGACCCGGTCCTTGAGCAGGTACCCCAGTCCCCCCTCGGCCGATGAACTGCCGCTGAACAGCTGTGTCGCGTAGGCCGTGGCAATGTACTGCGACAGCACGAGCACCGGGAGCCCCGGGTGCCGGCCGCGCAGCTCCAGTGCCGCCTTGAGTCCTTCGTCGCGGAAGCCGGGCGGCATCCGGACGTCGGTGACCACCACGTCCGGGCGGTCGGCGTCCACGGCACGCGCCAGTTCCTCGGCGTTCCCGACCGCGGCCGTCACCTCGTGTCCGACCCGGGTCAGCAGCTCCACCAGTCCGGCCCGCAGCAGCACGGCGTCCTCGGCGATCACTACGCGGAGCACGGCACCTCCACCCGCAGTTGCGTCGGTCCGCCGACGGGACTTGTCACGACGAGTCTCCCTTTCAGAATGGCCACCCGGTCCGCGAGACCTTGCAGACCGGCTCCGGCGGCCGGATCCGCGCCGCCGTGTCCGTTGTCGGTGATGAGCAGGGTCAGTTTGTCGTCCTGCAGGCGGCCGACGACGGTGACCTGGTCGGCGCCGCTGTGCTTGGAGGCGTTGGTCAGCGCCTCGGTGATGGTGAAGTACGCGGTCGCCTCGATGGCCGGTGCCAGGCGGTGCGGCAGATCGATGTCGACGTGGACGGGGATCGGGTTGCGCAGGGCCAGTTCGGCGACCGCGGCGGGCAGACCGTGGTCGGTGAGGACCTGGGGGTGGATGCCGCGCACCAGGGAGCGCAACTGGTCGAGGGCCTGGCGGGCTTCGTCACGGGCACGGGAGATGAGGGGTGCGGCCGGGGAGTCCTGGCCCCGCAGCTCCATCTCGGCCAGGCCCAGGGTCATGGTGAGCGCCACGAGCTGCTGCTGGGCACCGTCGTGCAGATCGCGTTCGATGCGTCGTCGTTCGGCCTCGAAGGCGTCGATCAACCGGGCCCGGGAGCGGGTCAGTTCGATGACCCGGGAGCGCAGATCCTCGTCCCGCGCCGACAGCAGGGCCTGGGCGACCCACACCTGGGCTCCGGTGACCAGTCCGCCGGCGTAGGCCGAGACGAGCAGGCCCAACAGGCCCGCGGCGCTGCCCGGCAGGGCGGCAACGGGCTCGGATATGGGCCGGCCGGGCACCAGCATCACCGTGTCGGGTGCGATCGCCCACACGATGACCGGCGTCGCCGTCAGTATCAGGGACAGTCCGAGCAGCGCGGTGAAGCCGATCCCGGTGGCGGTGAAGACGACACCCAGGGCGAGGCTGTAACCCAGTTCCCGCCAGGTGGCCCGTTCACGCAGCCGGGTGCGCAGCCAGGGCCAGACCCCGGTGCCGGGCAGGGAGCCGTGCGGGTCGAGCAGGGGCTCGGGTTCGACGAGCCGTAACCGGCGCCGTTCCAGGGCGGCGACGGGAACGCCCAGGACGGCGAGTCCCATGAGGACGACGATCCCCACGCCCACCACGGACAGCCCGACGCCGACGAAGAGCAGGGCGGCCATCAGGAGCAGCACGACGAAGCCGACGACGGTGCCGCTCAGCAGGAACGCCCAGCAGCGCACCGGCCAGGCGGAGAAGGCGAAACGCAGCGGGCGCCGCCGCATGGCCTCCCAGACGGCGACGTTCATGGTGCGTGTCCCTCCGGGGCGTGCGCGTGCGGTACACCGGTTACTCTAACCGGCCGTCAGTCCCGGCGGATGGTAGGGAAAACCCGCCCTCCGGGACTCCGTGGAGGTCCACTGACCTGCGCCTTGCTTCCTGCTGGACTGGGGTCATGTCACTGCTCACCGATGTCCAGCTCCCCGCCGTACAGCTGGCCGGCGTCTCCAAGAGCTACCGGGGTGCCGCGGGGCCCGTCCCGGTGCTGTGCGAGGTCAGTCTGGGCTTTCCGCAGCGGGCACTCACCGCCGTGATGGGGCCGTCCGGCTCCGGCAAGACGACCCTGCTCAACTGCGCGGCCGGTCTGGACAAGCCCGACCGCGGCAAGGTCCTGCTCGGTGACACGGACCTCGTCGCCTGCGACGAGCGGCAGTTGACCGAGGTGCGGCGGGACCGGGTGGGTTTCGTCTTCCAGCAGTTCAATCTGCTGCCGATGCTGGACGCCTACGAGAACGTGGCACTGCCGCTGCGTCTGCAGGGCCGGCGTGTGAAGCGGGACCGGATCATGGAGGCGCTGCGCGAGGTGGGCCTGGCGGACAAGGCGGGCCGGCGGCCCGCGCAGCTCTCCGGCGGCCAGCAGCAGCGGGTGGCGATCGCACGGACCCTCGTGGCGGAGCCGGAGATCGTGTTCGCGGACGAGCCGACCGGGTCCCTCGACCGGTCCACCGGCCGGCAGGTCATGGCGCTGCTGCGGGGCGTGGTGGACCGGGCGGCGCGCACGGTGGTCATGGTGACGCACGATCCGGCGGTGGCCGCGTGCGCGGACCGGGTGGTGTTCCTCTCGGACGGCGAGGTCGTCGGGCGGCTGGACCATCCCACCGCCGATGCCGTCGCCCAGCAGCTGAGCACCTGGGAACGGTGATGTGGCGCATCTCCGTGCACTCGGTACGGCACTACTGGGCCCTGTTCACCGGTACGTTCGTGGCCCTGGCGCTCGGCGTCGCCCTGATGGGGGTGTCCGCCTCGGCGCTGGCTGCCACGTGGGCGGTGCCGAAGCCGGCGGATGCCGGCCACCCGTCGGTGACCCTGACCGACGGCACCGGCACGAAGCACACCCTGTCCGGCGGTGACGTGGACCTGGGCGGAGTGCAGAGCGTTCTGGCGATGGCCGGGGTCGTGTCCGCGTTCGTGACCGTTGTCGTGGTCACCGGCACCTGTGCCTTCGGTATCGCCCTGCGCCGCCGCGACATGGGGCTGCTGCGCCTGGCCGGCGCCGGCGGGCCGCAGGTGCGCCGGATGGTGCTGGGCGAGTCCCTGGTGGTGGCCGTGCCCGCGGCGCTCACGGGCTGCGTGGTCGCCGCGCTGACCGCGCCGACCGCTGTCGAGGCACTCGACGGCACCGGTCTCTCCCCGGTCGATTTGCGCCCGGGACCGTTGCTCGGGCCTCTCGTGTTCGCCGCCTTCAGCGGCCTGGTGTTGGCCGTGACGGGGACCTTGGCCGCGTCGAGGCGCGCGGCCAGGGTCCTCCCCACGGAGGCCCTGCGCGAGGCGGACCTGGACGCGAAAGCCATGACGGCGGGGCGCGGCACGACGGGCGTGCTCGCGCTGATGGCCGGTGGGGTGATGCTGGCCATGACCCCCGGCGCCGGGGCGGAGGCGGCGACCCCGCTGGCGTTGTCCGGCATGCTGGCGCTGGCGCTGGCCGCCACCCTGCTGGCACCGGTGTACCTGCCGCCCCTGCTGAGGCTGATGGCCCTGCCGCTGCGCTGGGCCGACCCGGTGGCCGGCCGCCTGGCCGCGGAGTCGGTGCGCACCTCCCGGCGGCGTACGGCGTCCCTCGCGGGTCCGGTGCTGGCGATCCTGACGGTCGTCGGCGCGTTCACCACCGTGCTGTCCACCACGGGCGCGGCGACGGAGGCCGACGACCGCGCGCGAACCGTCGCCCAGCTCGTCGTGGAACCGGCCCGGGGCGAGAGGCTCAGCCCTTCCGATGTGAAGGCCCTGCGGGCCGATCCGAGAGTGGCAGCGGTCTCCGCTCCGGCCGAGCTGGAGGTCGCGGTGGCGGGCCCGTACTCGGCGTGGAAGGAACAGGCGGCGGTCGCGGACCCGTCCGCGCTGGCCCGCACGCACCGCATCACGGTGATCGACGGATCGCTCGGCCGGCTCGAGCCGGGAACGGTCGCCGTGTCACGGGAGTTCGCCGACTGGTACGGGCATCGCGCCGGATCGACGGTGACCTACGGGATGTTCGGAGGCAGGCCGGTCAAGGCGCGCGTGGTGGCGGTGCTGGACGGGGGCTCGGCAGTGCCGCCGCTCCTGCTGCCCGGCGGGGCGCCCGGTGCCGCTGCTCCGGTACCGTCGAGCGCCGCTGTGCTGCTTCGTGCGCGGGACGCGGACTCGGCGCGGGCCGTGGCCGCGGAGCTGACCTCGCGTCTCGGTGCGGAGCGGGTGCGGGTGGTGCCGTCGGCGGAGTGGTTCGGCAGGGCGTCGGCCGATCAGGAGCGGCTCAACCGGCTGGTGCTGGGGGTGCTGACCGTGCCCGCGTCGCTGTACGCGCTGATCGCCGTGGCGGGCACGCTGGTGATGTCGTACAGCCGGCGCGGCGGTGAGATCGCGGGCATGCGGATGCTCGGAGTCAGCGCGGGCCAGGTGCGGCGGATGGCTCTGTGGGAGACGCTCTCGACCTCGGCCCTGGGTGTGCTCGTGGCTGCCGGAGTGGTCGCGCTCGGCGCGCATTCGTACCGGGGAGCGCTCGAGGTGCTGGACGGCGAGGCGCCGCTGAGCGTCGAGTGGGGAATGCTGTCGGCGCTCACCGCGGCGTGCGTGTGCGCGGGTGTGGTGGTGAGTCTGGCCGCGTCGGGGCGTTTGCTGCGGCAAGCCGGTGTGGCCATGGTCGGATCCCGGCAATAGGCCCGTGCGGCCTGGGGCGACGGTTTGCCGGGCGTGACGTCCTCCGTCGTGCCGCCATATGCTGAGGGCCCCCACAGCTTCAATTCGTCAGCCTCCGGACGGCCCCATGTCCGAAAGCCGGTTCGGCCGGAATCCAACGAGCGGGAGTCTCCATGCGCGTCGCGATCGCCGAGGATTCCGCGCTTCTGCGAGCCGGGGTGGCCAGGCTGCTGGAGGACGAAGGAATCGAGGTGGTCGCTTCCCTGAGCGACGCCACCGGGATAGTGGACGTCGTGCGGACCGCCCGGCCGCATGTGGTCATCATGGATGTCCGCATGCCGCCCACCTTCACCAACGAGGGCATTCTCGCCGCCCTGGAGATTCAGCGGCTCGGCACGGACACGGCCGTTCTGCTGCTGTCGCAGTACGTGGAAGCCACCTATGCCGAGGAGTTGGTGCGCAACGCCTCGGCCGGCACGGGATACCTGCTGAAGCAACGCGTCGGAGATTTCGAGGAGTTCCTGTCCGCCCTGCACCGGGTGCGGCGCGGGGAAACCGTCCTGGACTCCGACGTGTTCAAGCAGTTCGTCGGCAGCCCGCGGGAGAAACGTGCCACCGAGGTGCTGACGCCGCGCGAACGCCAGGTACTGGAACTCATGGCCACGGGGCTGACCAACGGCGGAATCGTGAAGCGGCTCGGCATATCCGAACGCGCGGTGGAGAAACACGTCACGTCGATCCTGGGCAAGTTGCGGATTCCCAACACCGGTGAGAACCACCGCCGAGTGCTTGCGGTACTCGACTATCTGCGGGGCGTGGAGAGACTGAAGGACTGAGCCCCGCACACCATGGTTCGTAGTCCCCTGAAGCTGCCGGGCCCCCACCGTGTGGCCGCGGGCCTGATCTACCTCTCCGTGGGCAGTCTGGTCGGCCTGCTGCTGGTCCCGCTCGTGGTCGCCTCCCTGGTCCTGCGCGCCGTCTCGTGGCTCGTGCTCGTCGGCCTGCCGTCGATGCTGGTCCTCGTGGTCAGGGGTGCGACGGCGGTGCTGCGGCGGGCCGTTCCGGCACCGCGGCGGTCAGGCTCCGGCGAGCACGCCCTGCTCGGCGCGCTGCGGCAGGTGCCGGTCCGGATGGCGGACCTGTTCAAGGGCCTGTCGTTCAGCCTGCCACTGCTGCGAGCCGTGGCCGACCTGGAGCGCCTTCTCGCGCACTCGGTCCTCGGAGAGTCCCAGGAGCTGCCGCACCGCACGTCACAGGCGGAGGGGGAGATCGAGGACAGGTCCGCCGAGGCGCGCTGGGACGACATCGGCTATCTCGGACTGCTGCTGCTCGGCTCCGTATGGCTGTTGCCGCTCGCGGCACTTGCGTTCCCGGTGGTCACCTTCGTGGTGGCCCTGCCCGTCGGGCCGCCTGAACAGCTCGCGTTCGGCCCCGGTATGACGCTTCTGGTGACCGGGGTGGGCACCCGGCTGTCGGTGGCGGCGGCCTCCGTCGTGCTCTTCACGGTGCTCATCGCCCTGCTGCTGTGGATGGGCAAGCTCCGGGCCCGGCTGGTCAGACGCATACTCAGCCGTGTCGACGAGGCGGAGGCGCGGCTGCGGGAGCAAGCGGCCGAGCGGCAGCGCATCGCGGCACTGCGGGTCAACGACGCGGACTACCGCCGTCTGGAGCGGGATCTGCACGACGGGGCTCAGGCACGTCTGACGGCTGTGCTCATGCGCCTGTCGTACGCGAAACGCCGCCGGAGTGACGACGGGGAGTACCTGGCGGCGCTCGTCGACGAGGTGCACCAGGAGATCGGCCGGGCACTCGACGACATACGGGATCTGGTGCGCGGGATCCAGCCGCCCATCCTGAGCGACCGCGGCCTCGAAGCGGCCGTCACGGCACTGACCGAGCGCTTCCATGTGCCCGTGGAGGTGTCCAGCGCTCTCGAGCGGCGCCCGGATGTGAGCGTGGAGTCGACCGCGTACTACATCATCGCCGAGTGCCTGGCGAACACCGTGAAACACGCGTCCGCCACGCGCATCCACGTCCGCCTGAGCGAATGCGACGGCCAGCTCGTGGTCTCGGTGACGGACGACGGCACCGGTGGTGCCTCGACCGCGGCCGGTACGGGCCTGCGGGGTCTGGAGGACCGGGCCGGCGCCCTCAACGGGCGGTTGGAGGTCAGCAGTCCGCCTGGCGGGCCGACCGAGGTGACCGCCACCTTACCCTGGTCGATCCGCCCCGTCTGACCTGCGGTTTTTCTTTAAATCGCAAACCCTTGCCGCCCTTTGAACGTGTGATCGAAGATGTGGGGGTACGGCTACCCGCACCCACGAAGTACGGGTAGCCGTACCCATGACGTTCATCAAGGGGGAGATGTGAAAGCGCCTTTCGCGGCGGACCGGCTGGGCGCGCTGGCCCGCGACCACTCCGTTCCCGGTGCGCAGCTGACCATCCGGCAGGCCGGGCAGCAGGTGTCGGTGGCCACGGGCGTGACACATGCGGGCACGTCCCGGCCGGTGACCGAGGACACCGCCTTCGCACTGGGTTCGGTGACCAAGGTGTTCACGGCCACGGTGGTCGCCCAGCTCGTCGCGCAGGGCGATCTGGAGTGGGACGAACCGGTCGCCGACTACCTGGCCGAGTTCGACGCCGCGGTGGACGACAGGATGTCCGCCATCACCCTGAGGCACCTGCTCAGCCACACCGCCGGGCTGGTCGCCGACCACGAACTCGACGACCCCGGGGACTCGTCACTGGCGCGCTATGCGGCGAGCGTCGCGGTCACCACTCCCCTGCACGACCCCGGACACTGCTTCTCCTACTCGAACACCGGCTACAACGTCGCCGGACGCGTCATCGAGGCGGCCGGTGACATGAAGTGGCAGGCCGTCGTCGAGAACTCCCTCTTACGGCCGCTCGGCATCGACCCGGTGTTCCTCGGCGGCGGCTCGACCGAAGGTGTCCGCACCGTCGCCGGCGCACACATCGTCCGGCCCGGCCGCGAGCGGCTGCCGCAGCCCGTCGGGCTGTACGTGCCCCATGGCTGGGCTCCCGCGAGCGGCCTGGCCGCCGGCGCCGAGGATCTCGCGGCCCTCGCGGCCCTGCATCTCGGCGACCTCCCCGGTGCCGGCACCCTGCTCAGCCGCGAGGCCCGCGCCGAGATGGCGGCACCAGACCCCCGCGCGGACGCCTTCGGCATGGCCGACGGCTGGGGCCTCGGCCTCGCCCACTACTCCTCACCCGACGGAACCTGGCTCGGGCACGACGGCACCGCCGACGGCGGCACCGCTCACCTCCGGTTCCATCCGCGCACCGGCACCGTCGTCGCGCTGACCACGAACGCGACCACCGGAACCCTGCTGTGGGCCGACCTGGTCGACACGCTGCGGGACCACGGCATCCCGGTGGGCGACCACCGTCCCGCACCGCACACCGCGCCCGCCCTGACGACGGATCTCGACCGCTTCGCCGGTCACTACCGCAACGGCGAGATCCGCTTCACCGTCCGCACCGCCCCCGGCGATGGCGCCCTGCGCCTGACGGACCCGACCGGCCTCACCGCCGATCTGTCGCTCCGCACCGACCTGAGCTTCACCGCCCGGCGCACCGACTCCGAGACCGCCCCCATCACGGGCCGGTTCGTCGTCGGACCCGCCACCGACGAGGTGGTCCTCATGCAACTCGGCGGACGCTCCGCCCGGAGGACGCCGGCCGCCTAGCCGCCCCGTCCGCCGCGGCGACCGGCGCACCGGCCCGCGCCCGCGCGCCCGGACCGGTTCCACGGTCTCCGCTCCGCCCCGACTTTCCACCCCTTCCCGGCTTCCGCACCCCGCACCGGCTGACCCTGCCCGGAAGCCGTCCGTCTCTGGAGGTATCCACGTGGCCCGCGCCGACGCACCGCTCAACCGGGCGGTGCCCGACCCGATCGACTTCTGGCGGGAGCGACTGGACGGCGTCCCGCCCCTGGAGCTTCCGGCCGACCGCCCGCGTCCCGTGGTCCGTGCCACCGGCACCGCCGTCCACACCCGCGAGCTGCCGGCGCCCGCCGCCCGTGCGTTGACGGAGCTGGGCCGGCAGCACGCCACCAGCCGCACCGCCGTGCTCGCGGCCGCCGCCACCGCCGTGCTCACCCGCTACTCGGGGCAGGAGGACATGGCCCTCGGCGCCGTCTCCCCCCGCACCGGGCACACGATCGTTCTGCGCACCGCTGTGGACGCCGCGGCCGCGTTCACGGATCTGCTGCGCGGCACGGCCCGCGCCTGGGAGGAGGCTCTCGCGCACGACGGCATCCCCTTCGCGGATCTCGTCCGGGCTCTGGCTCCCGCGCCGGACACCAGCATCACGCCCTACATCCAGGCCATGGTCGCCGACCTCGACGAACTCGACGCGCCGCAGCGGGACTTCGACCCGCTGGATTTGTCCTTCGAGGTGTCCCCCGCCGACGGGCAGGTGCGCGTCCGGTACAGCAGCGCCCTGTTCGACGAGACCACGGCCGCCCGTCTCGCGGACCGCCTGACGGTTCTGCTGGCCGGCGCGGCCGAGAGTCCCGGTTCCGCCATCACCGCCCTGCCGCTGCTCACCGACGGCGAGTTCGAGCAGGTCGTGCACGGCTGGAACGACACCGCGCGCGAGGTGCCCGTCGCCACCTTCCCCGAGCTGTACGCCGCCCAGGTGGCCGCCCGCCCGGACGCCGTCGCCGTCATCGACGAGGACGGCAGCGTCACCTACCGCGAACTGGACGAACAGGCCAACCGGATCGCCCACCACCTGATCGAACTCGGCGCCGGACGCGACCATCTGATCGGGCTCTGCACCGAGCGCAGCCGCGACATGGCCGCCGGCCTGCTGGGCATCATGAAGGCGGGCGCCGCCTATCTGCCCCTCGACCCGGCCTATCCGGCCGACCGGCTCGCCTACATGCTCCGGGACTCCGGTGCCCGTCTCGTCGTCACCCAGCGGGAGCTGCGCGACCGGCTCCCGGACACCGGCGCCGCCGTGGTCGACCTCACGGAGGACCGGGCGGCCCTCGACGCCCGTCCGGTCACCGCGCCCGACGTGACGCCCGTGCCGGACGACCTGGCCTACGCCATCTACACCTCCGGCTCCACCGGCCGCCCCAAGGGCGTCCTCGTCTCCCACCGCGGCATCGGCAACCTGGCCGCCGTCCAGACGCAGGCATTCGACGTCACTCCCGGCAGCCAGGTGCTGCAGTTCGCCTCCGCAAGCTTCGACGCGGCCTTCTGGGAGGTCTGCATGGGCCTGCTGACCGGCGCCACGCTGGTCATGGGTTCCAAGGAGACCCTCGCCCCCGGGGAACCGCTCGCCTCCTACGCGGCCCGGCACGGCGTCACCCACGCCACTCTCACCCCCGCCACCGTCGCCGTCCTCCCCGAGCAGAACGGCCTGCCCGACGGCGCCACGCTCGTCGTCGCCGGCGAGGCCAGCACCGCCGACCTGGTCGCCCGGTGGTCCCGCGGCCGGCGCATGATCAACGCCTACGGTCCGACCGAGACGACCGTCTGCGCCACGATGAGCGCCCCTCTGCACGGCGCCACCGTCCCGCCGATCGGCACGCCCATCACCAACTTCCGTGTGTATGTGCTCGACGACGCGCTGCGCCCGGTCCCCGCCGGGGTGCGCGGCGAGCTGTACATCGCCGGCGTCGGTCTGGCCCGCGGCTACCACCGGCGTCCCGGCCTGACCGCGGAGCGCTTCGTCGCCGACCCGTTCGGCACGCCCGGGGAACGCATGTACCGCTCGGGCGACATGGCGCGCTGGAACACCGACGGAACCCTGGAGTACCTGGGTCGCGCCGACGACCAGGTGAAGGTGCGCGGCTTCCGCATCGAGCTGGGCGAGATCGAGAGCGCCCTCGCGCTCCACCCCGGTGTGGCCCAGTCCGTGGTCGTCACCCACCGCTCCAACCTGCTGGCCTACGTGTCGCGGGCCGCAGGACACCACCCGTCCGCGGAGGAGTTGCGGGCCCATCTCGCAGAGCGTCTGCCCGACCACATGATCCCGTCCGCGATCGTGGTGCTCGAGACGCTGCCGCTCACCCCGAACGGCAAGGTCGACCGCAGGGCTCTGCCCGACCCGGCCACCGTGCGGGAGCGGGAGCGGGCCGACCGTGCCGCCCCGCGCAACGCCGTCGAGGAGACCCTCGCCGGTGTCTGGTCCGAGGTCCTGGGCATCGAGGACATCGGCATCCATGACGACTTCTTCGAGCTGGGCGGCAACTCGATCCTGTCCGTGCGCGCGGTCTCACGGATGCGCGCGGCACTCGGCATGACCCTGCCGCCGCGCATCCTCTTCGACCGGCCCACGATCGCCGGCCTGGCCGCCTCCCTCGCACCGGACGACACGGCCGAGGACCCCGCGATCCCGGTCGTTCCGCGCGACGGCGCGCTGCCCATGTCGTACGGCCAGCAGCGCCTTTGGTTCCTCGAGGACTTCGACCCCGGCAGCGCCGAGTACCACACCGCCACCGGGCTGCGCCTCAGCGGCGCCCTCGACACCGATGCCCTGCGCGCCGCCGTCGAGGATCTGACGGCACGCCACGAGGCGCTGCGCACGACGTTCGGTGTGGTCGGCGGACGCGGCGTCCAGGTGGTCCACGAGCGGCTCGCCCCCGAGTGGCACGCCGATGATCTGAGCGGCCTGGCACCGGGCCCGCGCGAGGAACGGCTGCGGGAACTCGTCCGCGCCGAGACGATGCGCCCCTACGACCTGGCGGCCGGGCCGCTGGTCCGTGTGCTGATGGTGCGCCTCGCCGACGACGAGCACGTATGCGTCCTCGGCATGCACCACATCGTCACCGACGGCTGGTCCATGGGCATCGTCCTGCGCGAGCTGGGCGAGCTGTACACCGCCCGCGTCGAGGGCCGCGAGCCCGACCTGCCGGAAGCGGGCATCCAGTACCCGGACTTCGCGGCCTGGCAGCGCGGCCGGCTCGAGGAGGGCGGGCTGCTCGACCGGCAGCTCGACTGGTGGCGTGAGCGCCTCGACGGCGTCACTCCGCTGGAGCTGCCCACCGACCGGCCCCGGCCCGCCGTGCGCTCCTCTGCGGGCGCCGCATACGACTTCTCCGTGCCCGCCGGCACCGCGACCGCCCTCAGGGACCTCGCGCAGCGGCACGGTGCGACCCTGTTCATGGCGCTGACCGCCGCGGTGAAGACGGTCCTCGCACGCTGGTCCGGCCAGCAGGACATCGCCGTCGGCACCGCTTCCTCCGGCCGGGACCACCGCGACTTGGAGAACCTCGTCGGCTTCCTGGTCAACACCGTCGTGCTGCGCTCCCACGTCGACCCCGACCTGTCGTACGCGCAGCTGCTGACGCAGCTCAAGGAAACCGTTCTCGAGGCCTTCGCCCACCAGGACGTGCCCTTCGAGCGGCTGGTCGACGCGGTCGGCGCCGCCCGTGACACCAGCCGTACACCTCTCGTGCAGGCCATGGTCGTCCTGCAGAACGCGCCGGCCGAGCCCCCGCGGCTGCCCGGCGTGCGCGCCACCGAGCACCCGGTGCCCCGGGAGGCCGCACCGTTCGACCTCACCGTCGAGTTCCACGAGACCGACGACGGCCTCACCGCCCGCATCGGTTACAGCACCGCCCTGTTCGACGAGGCGACCATCGCCCGGTTCGCCGGCCACCTGACGACCGTGCTGTCCGCCGCCACGGCCGAACCCGACCGGCCGCTCGCCACGCTGCCCATGCTGACCCGCGAGGAGTTCGACCAGGCGGTCAGCGCCTGGAACGGTCCTGTGCGCCCGGTTGCCGCCCGCACGTTCCCCGAGCTGGTGGCCGAGAGCGCGCGACGGCGTCCGGACGCGCCGGCCGTCGAGGACACGCACACCGTTCTCAGCTACCGGGAGCTGGACGAGCGGGCCAACCGGCTCGCCCACCGTCTGGTCTCCCTGGGCGCCGGACCCGGCACGTTCGTCGGCCTGTGTCTCGAGCGGGGCGCGGAGCTGGTCGTGGGCCTGCTCGGCATCATGAAGGCGGGCGCCGCATACCTGCCGCTCGACCCCGGCTATCCGGCCGACCGCCTCGAGTTCATGCTCCGCGACTCGGGAGCCGGCCTGGTGGTGACCCGCACCGAGCTGCTGCCGCGGCTGCCCGACACGGGCGCCCGGATCGTGGACCTGGCGCAGGACGGCGACGCGCTCGCCGCGCAGCCCGCCGACGCGCCCGAACCGGGCCCGCGTGCCGACGACCTGGCGTATGTGATCTACACCTCCGGCTCCACCGGCACCCCCAAGGGCGTGCTCGTCTCCCACCGCGGCATCGGCAATCTCGCCGCCGCCCAGATCGAGCGGCTCGAGGTGGACGAGGAGAGCCGGGTCCTGCAGTTCGCCTCGTCGTCGTTCGACGGTGCGGTGATGGAGATGCTGATGGCGCTCCCCGCGGGCGCCACGCTGGTGATGCCGCCGCACGGTCCTCTGGCCGGCGAGCCGCTGCAGGCGTTCCTGCGGGAGCGCCGCATCACCCACGCCCTGCTGGCGCCCTCGGCCGTCGCCACTCTGACGCCGGACGGGCTCGACGGCCTGCGCACCCTCATCGTCGGCGGCGAGGCCAGCACGGGAGACCTGGTGGCCCGCTGGTCCGCCGGACGCCGCATGATCAACGCGTACGGCCCGACGGAGACGACCGTCGTGGCGACCATGAGCGCGCCGCTCAGCGGCGGAACCGTGCCGCCGATCGGCACGCCGCTGCCCAACACCCGGGTGCGGCTGCTCGACGCGGCTCTCCAGCCGGTCCCCGTCGGCGTACCCGGCGAGCTGTACATCGCCGGACCACATCTTGCCCTCGGCTATCACGGACGTCCGGGCGTGACCGCGGAGCGGTTCACGGCGGACCCGTACGGCGCGCCGGGCGACCGGATGTACCGCTCGGGCGACGTGGCCCGGTGGCGGGCGGACGGCAGCCTGGAGTACCTGGGCCGCGCCGACGACCAGGTCAAGCTGCGCGGTTTCCGCATCGAGCTGGGCGAGATCGAGACGGCCCTGGGACGCCACCCCGAAGTACAGGACGCGGTGGTCGTCGTGCACCACGACGAGGCCGGCCGGGGGCGCCTGGTCGCCTATCTGGTGACCAGGCGGGAGCTGTCCACCGGTGAGCTGCGTTCGCATCTGGCCGGTTCGCTGCCGGACTACATGGTGCCCGCGCTGTACATCCCGCTGGAACGACTCCCCCTCACCCCCAGCGGCAAGGTCGACCGACGATCCCTGCCCGCCCCCGACACCACCACCATCCCCACCGGCCCCGACTACACCGCCCCCCGCAACACCACCGAGGAAACCCTCACCACCATCTGGCAAGACGTCCTCGGCATCGAACGGATCGGCATCCACGACAACTTCTTCGACCTCGGCGGCGACTCCATCCTCTCCATCCAGGTCGTCTCCCGAGCCCGCCAAGCCGGACTCCACCTCACCAGCCGCCTTCTCTTCCTCCACCAGACCATCGCCGCCCTCGCCCCCACCGTCACCACCACCGACCACCCCACCACCGCACCCGCACACACCACCGGAGAAGTCCGACTCACCCCCATCCAACGCTGGTTCCTCGACGAACACACCGTCGACCCCGACCACTACGCCATGTCCGCCCACCTGGAACTGGCACCCGACACCGACACCACCCTGCTGCACCGCGCACTCGACGCCGTCGTCGCCCACCACGACGCCCTGCGCATGCGCTACACCCACCACCCCGACAACACCTGGACCCAGGAATACGGCGATCCTCACCTCGGTGCGCCGCGGCTGCTCCTGCACGACCTGTCCGCGCTGTCCGACGCCGAGCAGGAGAGGGCACTGCACGAGGCGGCCCTCGTCGCCCAGCGTTCCCTCGACCTGGCGAGCGGCACCGTGGTCAGGGGCGTGTTCTTCCGCCTCGGTCCGTCACGGCTGCCGCGTCTGTTCCTGGCGGTCCATCACCTGGTGATGGACGGGGTGTCCTGGCGGATCGTCCTGGAGGACCTGGCCACCGCGTACACGCAGCTCGCCGAGGGACGCCGGCCCGACCTCGGTGCGCGGACGAGCAGCTACCAGCAGTGGGCCGAGCGCCTCGCCACACACGTCCGCTCCGGCGCCCTCGACCATGAACTCGGCCACTGGCAGCAGGCGGTTGCCGCCGTCCGCCCGCTGCCGCGTGACGGGCACGGCGACGACGAGGCCCGCACCTTCGGCGCGGCGGAGGTGACGTCCGTACAGCTGGGCCGCGCCGAGACCGAGGCCCTGCTCCAGCGGGTGCCCGCCGCGTACCGCACGCAGATCAACGACGTCCTGCTGACCGCGCTCGGCCGCGTCCTGGACGACTGGGCGGGCCACCCTGTGACGATCGCTCTCGAAGGCCACGGCCGCGAGGAGCTCTTCGACGACGTCGACCTGTCCCGGACGGTCGGCTGGTTCACCACCATCCACCCAGTGACCCTGCACGTCCCCGAGGGCGACTGGGGGCAGGCCCTGAAGTCGGTGAAGGAGCAGCTGCGCGCCGTTCCCGGACGCGGCATCGGATACGGGGCACTGCGTCACCTGTCCGAGCCGGGCAGCGCCGCACACGACGCCCTCGCCTCCGCCCCGCAGCCCGAGGTCAGCTTCAACTACCTCGGCCAGTGGGACGGCGCCACGGGCGACAGCGGCCTGGTCCGCTCCCGCCTGGACACGCTCGGCGCCGACCAGGCGCCCGGGCAGCCCCGGCCGCATCTCATCGACATCGTGGCGGCCGTCGGCGACGGCGAACTACGCATCGACTGGATCCACGCTCCCGCCGTGCACCGCACCACGACCGTACGGTGGCTCGCGGAGGCGTTCCTCACCGCGCTGCGCGACGTGGTCGAGCACTGCCTGCGGCCGGGCAACGGCGGCGCCACGCCGTCCGACTTCCCGCTCGCCGGGCTGGACCAGGCCGCCGTGGACCGCATCGCCGGCGACGGCCGGGACGTCGAGGACATCCATCCGCTCACCCCGCTGCAGAGCGGCATGCTCTTCCACACGCTGTCCGATCCGGGCGCGTACGCGGAGCAGATGTCCTTCGCACTCGACGGCGTGGACGACCCGGTGCTGCTCGCCCGTGCCTGGCAGACCGTGGCCGACCGCATCGGCGTCCTGCGGGCCTCCCTGGAGTGGCGGGACGTGGAGCGTCCGCTGATGGTGGTTCACCGCAGGGCGGAGCTGCCCGTCACCCACCTCGACTGGCGGACCCTGCCGGCCGCCGAGCAGGACGAGGCGGTGCGCCGCCTGCTCGCCGAGGACCACGCCCGGCCGGTCGATCTGACCAGCGCTCCGCTGATGCGGCTCACCCTCGTCCGGCTGTCGGACACATCGGTGCGCGTGGTGTGCGCCTTCCACCACATCCTGCTGGACGGCTGGTCCGCGTTCGACGTCCTCACGCAGACCTACCAGGCATACGCGGACCTGACGGCCGGGCGGGAGCCGGTGCTGCCCGCGCGCCGGCCGTTCAGCGCCTACGTGGATTGGCTGCAGCAGCAGGACCTCGCGGGTGCGGAGGAGTACTGGCGCAGGGCCCTGTCCGGCTTCCGGTCGCCGACACCGCTGCCCGCCGTCCGGCTCGGTGCGCCCGGCCACCGCACCGGCTCCACCGCCCGGATCGCGCGCCGCCTGTCCGCGGAGGCGTCCGGAGCGCTGTCCGCGTTCGCCCGCCGGCACCGGCTCACCGTGAACACCGTGCTCCAGGGCGCCTGGGCGCTGCTGCTGGCCCGGCACGCAGGGGTCGACGACGTGGTGTTCGGCGCCACCGTCTCGGGCCGCCCCGACCAGCTGGCGGGGGCGGAGTCGATGGTCGGCATGCTGATCAACACGCTGCCCGTCCGGGTGCGCGTCGAAAGCACCGCGCCGGTCGCCGACTGGCTGGCGCAGCTGCAGCGGTCGCAGGTCGAGGCGCGCCAGTACGAGTACGTGCCGCTGCCGCGCGTCCAGGCGTGCAGCGACGTGGACCGCGGCGAGGAGCTGTTCCGCACGCTGGTGGTCTTCGAGAACTACCCGATGGACGACGAGGCGGCGGCCGCTCACGGGCTGCGTGTCCGCGGCCTGACCGGCACCGAGGCGACCAACTACGCGCTGAACCTCATCGCCTACGGCGGTGAGGAACTGTCCTACACCCTGGCGTACGACGCCGAGCTCTACGACGAGGAGACCGCGGCCCGGTTGTGCGGCCACCTGGAGGCCCTGCTGACCGCGCTGCCCGCCGCGGGCGAGGCCGCGTCGCCGGTGGCCGAGGTGCCGATGGCCACGGCCGCGGAGGCCGAACTGACCGTCCACGGCTGGAACGACACGGCCCACGACCTCCCCGATGCGTCCCTCCCGGAGCTGTTCGCCGCCCGCGCCGTCGCCCACCCCTCGGCCGTCGCCGTGGTGTACGGGGACCAGGAGGTGACGTACCGGGAGCTGGACGAGCGGTCCAGCCGGCTCGCGCACCACCTCGCGTCCCTGGGCGCCCGGCCGGGCACCCGCGTCGGACTCTTCCTGGAACGTGGCACGCACGCGGTCGTCGCGCTGCTCGCGGTTCTGAAGGCCGGCGCGGCGTACGTACCGCTGGACCCGGCGTACCCGGCCGACCGCCTCGAGTACATGATCGGCGACGCCGGGGTGGAGGTCCTGGTCACCGAGGAGGGGACCGGCGACCGGCTGCCGTCCTGCGGTGTGCGGTCGGTGAACCTGGACCGGGACGCGTCGGCCATCGGCACGCATCCCCCGACGGCCCCCGTGCCGGGCCCCGCCCCGGACGACGTCGCGTACGTGATGTACACCTCCGGGTCGACCGGCACCCCGAAGGGTGTGCTCACCCCGCACCGGGCCGTCGTCCGGCTGGTGCACGAGGCCGCGTACACGGACATCGGTCCGGGCGACACGGTCGCGCAGTTCGCCTCGCTGTCCTTCGACGCGTCCACCTTCGAGGTGTGGGCGGCCCTGCTGCGCGGGGCGCGGCTGGCGGTGCACCCGCAGGGGCTGCCCTCGACGGCGGCGCTGGGCCGCTTCCTCGAGGAGCACGACGTCACGCATCTGTGGCTCACCGCGGGTCTGTTCCACCAGGTCGCCGACGACGACATCGGCGTGCTCGCGGGGCTGCGGCAGCTCATCGCGGGCGGTGACCGGCTCTCCCCCGAGCACTGCGCCCGCGTCCTGGACGCCCACCCCGCGCTGCGGCTCACCAACGGGTACGGCCCCACCGAGGCCACCACGTTCACCACCACCCACGACGTGCGCGGCGACGCCGGCGGCGATGCGGTGGCGGCGGGGCCGGTGCCGCTGGGTTCCCCGCTGCCGAACACGCGGGTGTACGTGCTGACCGAGGGGCTCACACCCGCGCCGGTCGGCGTGCCGGGTGAGCTGTACATCGCCGGAGACGGTCTGGCCCACGGCTACCTGGGGCGGCCGGGCCTGTCGGCGGAGCGCTTCGTCGCCGACCCGTTCGGCGCGCCCGGCACCCGGATGTACCGGTCCGGCGACCTGGTGGCGTGGCGGGCGGACGGCACGCTCGAGTTCCTCGGCCGCACCGACTCCCAGGTCAAGATCCGCGGATTCCGGGTCGAGACGGGCGAGGTGGAGGCCGCGCTCGTGACGCATCCGGCGGTCGGCGACGCGGCCGTGGTCCCCTGCACCGACCCGGCGTCGGGCCGCACCGTCCTGGTCGGCCACGTGGTTCCGGCAGGTGCCGCGCCGGTGCCCGGCACAGCCGGACTGCGCGCCCATCTGGCCGCGTCGCTGCCCGAGCACATGATCCCGTCGGTGTTCACGACGCTGTCCGCGCTGCCGCTGACCGCAAACGGCAAGGTGGACCGCGCCGCGCTGCCGGCTCCCCGGGAGCGCCTCGGCACCGGCACGGCGTACCAGGCGCCGGCGACGCCCACCGAGGAACTCGTCGCCGAGGTCTGGCAGGAACTGCTGGGCGCGGAACGGGTCGGCGTGCACGACAACTTCTTCGAGCTGGGCGGCGACTCACTGCTTGCCCTGCGCACGGTGTCCCGGATCAACTCCCTGTTCCGCACCGAACTGTCGCCGCGCGACCTCTTCGAGAGGCCGACGGTCGCCGAGACCGCGGCCTGCGTCGAGGAACTGGTCCTGGCGGAGCTGGAGGCGGCTGCCGGAACGTCCTGACCCCACCGCAACCCCCGACACCTCTCCCTTCCCGCGAAAGGTTCCACCATGTCCAACCCCTTCGAGAAGTCCGACCGTTCGTACCACGTGCTCGTCAACGAGGAGGGCCAGCACTCGCTGTGGCCGGCCGGCACGGCCGTCCCGGCCGGCTGGGAGGTCGTCCTCGCCGACCGGCCGCGCGAGGAGTGCCTCGCACATGTCGAGGCGAACTGGACGGACATGCGCCCGCGCAGTGCGCGCGCGTCCGCCTCCTGAGCCCCGCCATCGCGTTCCGGCCACCCGGTTCCGATCGCCTCGCGGTACGCCCGCTCACCCCGGCCACGCCCGCCACCACCCCGACGGAGGCCGAACGGGCCGCCAAATCGACCTGCTGACCAGCAATTTCCTGGGGGATCCCGCCAATGAACACGCCGTCTTCCCGCGCGGACCGGATAGCCGCCCTTCCCGAGCGGCTCCGCGAGGCGCTCGCTCAGCGTCTGTCCGGCCAGGGCGGGGCCGCCACGCCGGCCCCGCCGCTGGTCCCGGCGGTGCCGCGGGACGGTGAACTGCGCCTGTCCTTCGGCCAGCAGCGCCTGTGGTTCCTGGAGCACTTCACACCCGGCGGGGCCGACTACCACTCGGCTCTGCCCGTGCGGATCAGGGGGCCGCTCGACGCGGAAGCGCTGCGCTCCGCGGTCCGCGGTGTGGTGTCCCGGCACGAGGCGCTGCAGACGACGTTCGACTCCGTCGACGGGCGGGGCGTGCAGGTGGTTCACGACCGGCTCGACCCCGAGTGGGTGACGGCCGACGCCGTCGACGAGGACGCCGCCCGCGAGGCCGTGCGGAAGGAGATGACGCGCCCCTACGACCTGAAGTCCGGCCCCCTCGTCCGGGTGCTGCTGGTGCGCCTCGCCGACGAGGAGCACATCTGTGTCCTGGGCATGCATCACATCGTCACGGACGGCTGGTCGATGGGCGTGATCGCCCGCGAGCTGGGTGAGCTGTACGCGGCCGGCGTCGAGGGCCGCGAGCCCAGGCTGCCGGAAGTCACCGTGCAGTACCCGGACTTCGCGGCCTGGCAGCGCGCCCGGCTGGAGGACGGGGGCCTGCTGGAGGAGCAGCTCGACTGGTGGCGCGATCGCCTGGCCGGCATCACTCCGCTGGAACTGCCCACCGACCGGCCGCGTCCGGCCGTGCGGTCCTCGGCCGGTGCGGTGTACGGCTTCGAGCTGCCCGCCGAGACGGTCGCGGGTCTGAAGGCGCTGGCCCGTGAGCGGGGCGCGTCGCTGTTCATGGCTCTCACGGCCGCGGTGAAGGCGGTGTTCGCCCGCTGGTCCGGTCAGGAGGACATCGCCGTCGGCACGTCCGCCGCCGCGCGCGGGCACCGGGAGCTGGAGCAGTTGGTCGGCTTCCTGGTCAACACGGTCGTGCTGCGCACCCAGGTGGATGCGGAGCTGACCTTCACGGAGCTGCTGGAGCGGGTGAAGGACACCGTCCTGGACGCGTTCGCGCACGAGGACGTGCCGTTCGACAAGCTCGTCGAGGCCGTGCAGCCGGAGCGCGACCCGAGCCGGACCGCGCTGGTGCAGGCCATGGTCGTGTTGCAGAACACTCCCGCCGGCACCCTGTCCCTGCCGGGCACGTCGGTCTCCCCGTACCCGCTGGAACGGCACTCCTCGCTGTTCGACCTCACCTTCGAGTTCGAGGAGCGGGACGGGGGCCTGCACGGCCTGGTCGAGTACAGCACCGAGCTCTTCGACGAGCGCACAGTGGCCCGGCTCGCCGGCCACCTGGGTGTGCTGCTGGCCGGTGCGGTGGCCGACCCGGACCGGCCCGTGGCGGCGCTGCCGCTGCTGACCGAGGACGAGCGCCGGCAGGTGGCCGTCGAGTGGAACGACACGCGACGGCCGGCGGGAGACGGCCTGCTGATCCACGAACGGCTGGCGGCGCAGGCGGCGCGCACCCCCGAGGCGGTCGCCGTGATCGCCGAGGACGCCACGCTGACCTACCGGGAGCTGAACGAGCGCGCCAACCGGCTGGCCCACCACCTGATCGCGCTGGGTGCCGGCCCGGGATCGCTGGTGGGGCTGAGCGTGGAGCGGGGCTCCGCGATGGCGGTCGGCCTGCTCGGCATCCTGCGGGCGGGCGCCGCCTACGTGCCGCTCGACCCGGGCTTCCCGGCCGACCGGCTGGCGTACATGCTGGCGGACTCCGGCGCGCGGATCGTCGTCGGACAGCAGGCGGTGCGGGACCGTCTGCCCGCCGGGCCCGAGCTGCGATTCGTGGACCTGGACGAGGAGCGGGACACGATCGGGTGGCTGCCCGCCACCCCGCCGGACACCGCCGTCACGGCGTCGGACCTGGCGTACGTCATCTACACCTCCGGGTCGACCGGTGAGCCCAAGGGGGTCGCCGTCGAGCACCGCAATGTCCGGCACATCCTCGCCGCCTGGGACGAGCAGTACGGGCTGCGGGAGCTGAAGCTGCGGTTCCTGTCGGTGTCCAGCCTCTCCGTCGATCTGTTCTTCGCGGACCTGATCCGCTCCCTTCCCTTCGGCGGGGCGCTGATCATCGCGTCGAAGGACGTCACCACCGAGCCGCCGGCGCTCCTCGACCTGATCACGAGCACGGGGGCCACGGGCCTGGAGATCGTGCCGTCACTGCTCAACGCCGTCCTGCAGGAGGTGGACCGCCGCGACGAGGCGTTCCCGCCGCTCCGGCTGATCTCCGTCGGCTCCGAGGGCTGGCGGGTCGAGGACTGCCGTGCCCTGCTGCACCGCATCCGCCACGACTGTGTCGTCGTCAATGCCTACGGCGGCACGGAGGCGACGGTCGACTCGACCGTCTTCGTACCGACCGAGGAGAGCCTGCGCGGCCGTGTCTACGTGCCGATCGGCCGCCCGTTGCCCAACACGCGTGTGTACGTCCTCGACCCCCACGGCAATCTCGTGCCGCCGGGTGTGCCGGGCGAGATCTGGATCGGCGGCGACGGTGTGGCCCGCGGTTACCACGGACGGCCGGAGCTGACCGCGGAGCGGTTCACCGACAGCCCCTTCGTGCCGGGGGACCGCCTGTACCGCACCGGTGACCGGGCCCGCTGGCTGGCCTCCGGGGACCTGGAGTTCCTCGGCCGCGCCGACGACCAGGTGAAGATCCGGGGCTTCCGCATCGAGCTGAGCGAGGTGGAGAGCGCCCTGGTGGCCCACCCGGACGTGCGGGATGCGGCCGTGCTGGCCTGGCAGGACGACGCGGGCCGGCGGCGACTGGTGGCGTACGTGGTGACCGAGGGCGGGGACGCGGGGGCGCGGACGTCCGATCTCCGGGCCCACCTGTCGGGCCTGCTGCCGGACTACATGGTGCCCGCGCTGTACATCCCGCTGGAACGACTCCCCCTCACCCCCAGCGGCAAGGTCGACCGACGATCCCTGCCCGCCCCCGACACCACCACCATCCCCACCGGCCCCGACTACACCGCCCCCCGCAACACCACCGAGGAAACCCTCACCACCATCTGGCAAGACGTCCTCGGCATCGAACGCATCGGCATCCACGACAACTTCTTCGACCTCGGCGGCGACTCCATCCTCTCCATCCAGGTCGTCTCCCGAGCCCGCCAAGCCGGACTCCACCTCACCAGCCGCCTCCTCTTCCTCCACCAGACCATCGCCGCCCTCGCCCCCACCGTCACCACCACCGACCACCCCACCACCGCACCCGCACACACCACCGGAGAAGTCCGACTCACCCCCATCCAACGCTGGTTCCTCGACGAACACACCGCCGACCCCGACCACTACGCCATGTCCGCCCACCTGGAACTGGCACCCGACACCGACACCACCCTGCTGCACCGCGCACTCGACGCCGTCGTCACCCACCACGACGCCCTGCGCATGCGCTACACCCACCACCCCGACAACACCTGGACCCAGGAATACGGCGACCAGCCGTCCGGACTCCTCGCCGTCCGGCACATCGCGAGCGACGAGGACGCCGACGCCGTGCTGAACGAGGCGGCCCTGCAGGCGCAGCGCTCTCTCGACCTGGCCGGCGGCACTCTGGTCAAGGGAGTCCTGTTCCGCTTCGCGGACGGGGCGGCACCACGTCTCTTCCTCGCTGTCCACCACATCGTCATGGACGGGGTGTCCTGGCGGATGGTCCTGGAGGACCTGGCCACCGCGTACGCGCAGCTCGCCGAGGGACGCGCCGTGGACCTGGGCCCCAAGACCAGTAGTTACCAGCAGTGGGCGGAGAGCCTCACCGCACACGTCCGCTCCGGCGCCCTCGACCACGAGATCGACCACTGGCGCTCGGTCTGCCCCGACAAGGCTCCCCCGCTGCCCGTCGACCACCCCGGCGGCCGCAACGTCACGGCCGCCGAGCAGACGGTCGAGGTGCGCCTCGGCCGGGAGGAGACCGAGGCGCTGCTGCACCGCCTGCCGTCGGTGTACCGCACGCAGATCAACGATGTGCTGGTCGCCGCGCTCGGCCGTGCCCTGGCCGACTGGACCGGCGCCGACCGGCTGGTCCTGGGCATGGAGGGGCACGGCCGGGAGGAGTTGTTCGAGGAGCTCGACCTGTCCCGCACGGTCGGCTGGTACACCACCCACTTCCCGGTCGCCCTGACGCTGCCCGCCGCGCGCGGCTGGGGCGAGACCGTGAAGTCGGTCAAGGAGCAGCTGCGTGCCGTGCCCGGCCGTGGCCTCGGCTACGACGCTCTGCGCTTCCTGTCCGAGCCGGGCACGCCCGGCCACGCGCTGCGCGCGGACCGGCTCCCGCCGATCAGTTTCAACTACCTCGGCCAGTTCGACTCGGTGACCGCACCGGACGGTCTGATCCGCGGTCGCCTGCCCTCGCTCGGCCACGACCACGCGCCGGACGAACTCCGTCCGTACCTGCTCGACGTGGTCGGCATGGTGGAGGACGGCCGTCTCGGCTTCACCTGGATCTTCTCCGGTGAGGTCTTCGACCGGTCGACGGTGGAACGCGTGGCGGGCGAGCATGTGGCGGCGCTGCGTGCCCTGGTGGACCACTGCCAGGACCCCGCGGCCGGCGGCGCGACTCCGTCCGACTTCCCTCTCGCGGGGCTGGACCAGGCCGCCGTGGACCGCCTCGCCGGCGACGGCCGGGATGTCGAGGACATCTTCCCGCTCACGCCCATGCAGAGCGGGATGCTCTTCCACACCCTCGCCGAACCAGGCTCCGGTGCCTACTTCGAGCAGATGAGTTTCGTCCTCGACGGTGTGGCCGACCCCGATCTGCTGGAGCGGGCGTGGCAGATCGTCTCCGGGCATCTGGAGGTGCTGCGCGCCGCCGTCGTGTGGGAGGGCGTGGACCGGCCGCTGCTGGTGGTGCGCCGGCACGTCGAGACACCGGTCGTCCACCTCGACTGGCGCGAACTGAGCACCGACGAGCAGTCCCGGGCGCTGGAGAGCTACTTGGCGCAGGACCGGGAACGGGGCATCGACCTGTCGGCCGCCCCGATGACGCGCATCGCGATCGCCCGTACGTCGGACACGTCCGTGCGGGTGGTGCGCACCTCCCACCATGTGCTGCTGGACGGCTGGAGCACCTTCCAGATGCTCGACGAGCTGGTCACGGCGTACCGGGCGCTGGCTGCGGGCGAGGAACCGGTGCTGCCGGCCCGGCGCCCGTTCAGTGCGTACGTGGAGTGGCTGGAGCGTCAGGACCTGTCGGAGGCCGAGGCCTACTGGCGGGCGCTGCTGGACGGGTTCGACGAGCCGACCGCGCTGCCGTACGACCGCCGTCCCACCGCCAGCCACCTTGCGCAGTCCACCGAGCGGCTGGTGACACGGCTCCCGGCCGACGCCTCGCAGCGCCTGTACGCCTTCGCCCGGAAGCACCGGCTCACGGTCAACGCGGTGGTGCAGGGCGCCTGGGCGCTGCTGCTGTCCCGGTACGCGGGTGAGGACGACGTCGTGTTCGGCGCCACCGTCTCGGGCCGCCCGGCGGACCTGCCGGGGTCCGACTCGATGGTGGGCATGCTCATCAACACCCTGCCGGTGCGGGTGACGGTCGACGGCGACGCTCCGGTCGCCGAGTGGCTGGCCCGCGTGCAGGAAGCCCAGGTCGAGGCACGCCAGTACGAGTATGTGCCGCTGCCGCGCATCCAGAGCTGGAGCGGCGTCGAGCGTGGCACGAACCTCTTCGAGAGCCTGGTGGCGTTCGAGAACTTCCCGGTGGACGGGGACAGCGGTGACTCCGGCGACGGCGTGCGGCTGCACGGTCTGGAGGGCGCCGACGTCACCAACTTCCCGCTGAACCTCGTCGCCTACGCGGGTGACGAGGTGGCCTGTGCCCTGGCCTACGACCCCGAGCTGTTCGACGCGGACACCGTCGAGCGGATGGCCGGGCACCTGGCGGCCCTGCTCACCGGAATGGCGGCCGAGCCGTCGCGGCCGGTGTCCGCGCTGGAGATGCTCGCTCCGGGCGAGCGGGAGCGG
>NZ_BAAAIZ010000013.1:50216-72220 GCF_039526425.1 Streptomyces thermospinosisporus | reverse complement strand
GCCGCCGAGCGCTCGTCGAAGATCCGCATGGCCTTGGCGGTCACCGGGCCCGGGGCGCCGCTCGCCCGGGCGGACGGGCCTGGCGGGTCCGGGTACGCGGCGGCGCGGCGCTTCCCTGTCGGACACTTCCGTCACCTGCCGGGGGTCGTCGCGGGGGCGGGGGTGGTGGGGCCGGCCTTGAGGGCCGGGGGTGTCGCCGTGGCCGGCGCCTCGGGCGGCAGGACCATCGGGACGGGGGCGCCCGGGGCGGGCTCGGGGACGCCCTTGACCTTGCCGTCGGGGCCGAGGAAGGCGGGGTCGCCGCCGGGCACCATGCCCAGTTCCTCGGCGCGGCGCTGGAGGGCGTCGGGGGCGGAGTAGGCGTCGATGTCCCGCTGCAGGGACTGTTCCTCGTCGGTGAGGTTCTTGGTCTCGCGCTGGAGGTCGTCGAGCTCGAAGGCGCCCTCGCTGAGCGCGGAGTTCAGTACCAGGAGCCCGATGAGACCGCCGCCGAGGAGCAGGACGACGAGGAGGACGAACGGGGTGCGGGCCGCCTGGGCGCGTCCGGAGGGGATGAGCCGCGCGAGGCGGGCCGCCCTCCCCTTCAGTTCGGGTTTCCTGGTCACTCACGCTCCCTGAGTCGTCACACAGCTCCGCCGGGTCCGCCCCGCTCAGTCGTCGGCGTCCTCCCTGATGCGCTGGGCGGCGCGCAGCCGGGCGGGGGCCGCCCGCCGGTTCTCGGCGATCTCCTCCTCGGTGGGAAGTTCGGCACCGCGCGTGAGCAGCTTGAGCCGGGGCTGGTAGCGCTCGGGGACGACGGGCAGCCCGGGGGGCGCGGTGGTGGCGGCGCCCGCCGCGAACACCTGCTTGACCAGCCGGTCCTCCAGCGAGTGGTACGACAGCACGGCGATCCGCCCGTCCACGGCGAGCGCCTTCACGGCGGCCGGGATCGCCCGCTCCAGCACGGCGAGTTCACCGTTGACCTCGATTCTGAGGGCCTGGAAGGTGCGCTTGGCCGGGTTGCCGCCGGTGCGCTTGGCGGCCTGGGGCAGCGCGTCGCGGATGAGCTCGACCAGGCGGGCGCTGGTGGTGAACGGCTCCCTCTCGCGCTCGCGGACGATCGCGGCCACGATGCGCCGGGCCTGCTTCTCCTCGCCGTAGGCGCGCAGGATGCGGACGAGTTCGCCGGGCGGGTAGGTGTTGAGGACCTCGGCGGCGCTGATGCCGGTCGTCTGGTCCATGCGCATGTCGAGCGGGGCGTCCTGGGCGTAGGCGAAGCCGCGGTCGGCCTCGTCGAGCTGCATGGACGACACCCCGAGGTCGAACAGGACGCCCTGCACGCGCGGGACGCCGAGCCGGTCGAGCACCTCAGGCAGCTCGTCGTAGACGGCGTGCACCAGGGTGGCGCGCTCGCCGTAGGGGGCGAGGCGTTCGCCGGACAGGCGCAGGGCCTCCTTGTCGCGGTCCAGGGCGACGAGGCGGACCTCGGGGAAGCGTTCGAGCAGCGCCTCGCTGTGGCCGCCGAGACCGAGGGTGCAGTCGACGACGACCGCTCCGGGCCGCTCCAGGGCGGGCGCCAGCAGGTCCAGGCACCGCTGGAGCATCACCGGGACGTGTCGACTCTGGCTCAAGGGGCCCTCTCATATCCGGCGCGACGCCGACGCAGGGCCGGGTCCACTCGCCCCTGTCCCGGGAAGGGGGCGGCCTGCCGGCGCCTGGGGCGTCGGCCGACCGGGAGCGGGAGGAGGCCGAGCCGTACGTACGTACGCGCCGCGCACGCGGGGGATCCCGGGCGCGGCCCGGGTATCCGGGGAGATCAGTGCAGCGGGGAGTCTCGCCTCCCGCTTCGCGTCACTTTAGTCCACCGCGGGGCCCGGTCAATCAACCGGCCTGCGCGTCGCGGCCCCGCGCACGGCGGGACCGGGAGGGCGGGGCGGAACGCAACCACGGGGCGCGGGAAACACCCGGAAGACGGAGCTCACACCACTCGTGTGGGTTCCGTCACAGCGCGAGACGATGACACTCTTTGTCCCGGCTTTGTCCCGACTTCACAGCGAGCCGGGAGCAGGGGTGACCAGTACCCTCAGGTGTATGACGACTTCTGCATCGGTTCCTGCGGACCGCGCGAGCGCATCCCCCGGCGGCCGCACGGTCACCGATCGTCTGATCGAGGCCAACCGGGAGTACGCCGACGTCTTCACCGACCCGGGGATGGACGCCCGGCCGGTGCTGCGGGTGGCGATCGTGGCCTGCATGGACGCCCGCCTCGACCTGCACGCCGCGCTGGGTCTGGAGCTCGGCGACTGTCACACCATCCGCAACGCGGGCGGTGTGGTCACCGACGACGTGATCCGCTCGCTGACCATCAGCCAGCGCGCCCTGGGCACCCGCAGCGTGGTGCTGATCCATCACACCGACTGCGGTCTGGAGTCGCTCACCGAGGAGTTCCGGCACGAGCTGGAGATGGAGGTGGGCCAGCGTCCCGCCTGGGCGGTGGAGGCGTTCCGGGACGTCGACCAGGACGTGCGGCAGTCCATGCAGCGGGTGCGGACCTCGCCGTTCCTGGTGCACACCGACGACGTGCGCGGGTTCGTGTTCGATGTGAAGACCGGTCTGCTGCGCGAGATCGACCCCGCCTGACCTGCCCGCCCGTCCGGGAGCGGCCCGACCCCCCGGGTTGCACAAACGTCGTAAGATCCGACATATCGCCGCCAGTTGTCCACAGGCGAGTGACACGAATCGGTAACGGCAGCAAGAATGCGGGGGTGGCGCCACGCGAAGCATTTCGCGTGGGGCACACGTGATTCGGGGTGGGCCGGTCCGCACTGCAAGCGTCGGCCCGGGAAACATGGGGTCCTCCGCTCGACAAGGGCGCGGGGAAAGGCCGAGGAGGGCCGGGTGACGACCTATGACGATCGAGCGAGCCTCACTGATCTGACCGCCGTCGCGGAGCGCGTTCGGAGTTCGGTGGAGGGCGTGATCGAGGGCAAGCCCGAGGTCGTACGGCTCTCGCTGACCGTACTGCTCGCCGAGGGGCATCTGCTCATCGAGGATGTCCCGGGAGTCGGCAAGACGATGCTGGCGAAGGCACTGGCGCGGTCGATCGACTGCTCGGTGCGGCGCATCCAGTTCACGCCGGACCTGCTGCCCTCGGACATCACCGGTGTGTCCATCTGGGACCAGCAGCGCCGCGACTTCGAGTTCAAGCCGGGCGCGATCTTCGCGCAGGTGGTGATCGGCGACGAGATCAACCGTGCCTCGCCGAAGACGCAGTCCGCGCTCCTGGAGTCCATGGAGGAGCGCCAGGTCACCATCGACGGCCAGACCTACGAGCTGCCCAGCCCGTTCATGGTGGTGGCCACGCAGAACCCGGTCGAGATGGAGGGCACCTATCCGCTGCCCGAGGCCCAGCGCGACCGTTTCATGGCCCGTGTCTCGGTCGGCTACCCGAGCGCCGAGGCCGAGCTGCAGATGCTGGACGTGCACGGCGGCGTCTCCCCGCTGGAGGACCTCCAGCCGGTGGCGCACGCGCACGAGATCCTCAAGCTGATCGAGGCGGTGCGCGGCGTCCACGTGGCCGAGCCGGTGCGCCGGTACGCGGTGGACCTGGTCGGCGCCACCCGCACCCACCCGGAGCTCAGACTCGGCGCCTCCCCGCGCGCCACGCTGCATCTGCTGCGCGCGGCGAAGGCGGCCGCGGCGCTCAGCGGCCGGGACTACGCGCTGCCGGACGACGTGCAGGCGCTCGCCGTGGCCGTGCTGGCGCACCGGCTGCTGCCCACCGCCCAGGCCCAGCTCAACCGCCGTACCGCCGAGCAGGTCGTGCACGACATCCTGCAGCGCACCCCGGTGCCCGCGGCGGCCCCGCAGCAGACCGCGTTCGGCGTGGGCGGCCGGGGCGCGGCCTTCGGCCAGCAGCCGCCGCGGAGGCTGTGATGACCACCGCGGGTGCGGTCCACACCGAGGGCGCCGACGGCGACGGGGGCGGACTGCGCACGGCACTGGCCGGGCTCACCACCCGCGGGCGCTCGTTCCTGGCCGCCGGTGTGGCCGCCGCGATCTGCGCCTATGTCCTGGGCCAGAGCGATCTGCTGCGGGTCGGCCTGCTGCTCGCGGTGCTGCCGCTGGTGTGCGCGGTCGTGCTCTACCGCACCCGCTACCGGGTGGCCGGCAGCCGCCGGCTCTCCCCCGCGCGGGTGCCGGCCGGCAGCGAGGCCCGGGTGCACCTGCGGATGGACAACATCTCCCGGCTGCCCACCGGTCTGCTGATGCTGCAGGACCGGGTGCCCTATGTGCTCGGGCCCCGGCCGCGCTTCGTGCTGGACCGGGTGGAGCCCGGCGGACGGCGCGAGGTGTCCTACCGGGTCCGCTCGGACCTGCGCGGCCGCTATCCGCTGGGGCCGCTGCAGCTGCGGCTGTCGGACCCGTTCGGGATGTGCGAGCTGACCCGCTCCTTCTCCACGTACGACACCCTCACCGTGATCCCGCGCGTGGAGCCGCTGCCGCCGGTGCGGCTGAGCGGCGAGGCCAAGGGCTACGGGGACGGGCGCCGGCGGGCGCTGGCGCTGGCCGGCGAGGACGACGTGATCCCGCGCGGCTACCGCTACGGCGACGACCTGCGCCGGGTGCACTGGCGCTCCACCGCGCGCTACGGCGAACTGATGGTGCGCCGCGAGGAGCAGCCGCAGCGGGCCCGCTGCACCGTGCTGCTGGACACCCGGGCCGTCGCCTACCAGGGCGCCGGCCCTGACTCGGCCTTCGAGTGGGCGGTCTCCGGTGCGGCCTCCGTGCTGGTGCACATGCTGGAGCGGGGTTTCTCGGTACGGCTGCTGACCGACACCGGCCAGGTGGTGCCGGGCGAGGGCTCCGACGGCTTCGCGGGGGCGAACCAGGAGTCCGCGGACGCGGCCGGGCTGATGATGGACACCCTCGCGGTCGTGGACCACTCCGACGGGGCGGGCCTGTCGCGCGCCTACGACGTGCTGCGCGGCGGGAACGAGGGGCTGCTTGTGGCGTTCCTCGGTGATCTCGACGAGGAGCAGGCCGCGGTGCTGGGGCGGATGCGGCAGCGCAGCGGGGGCGCGCTCGCCTTCCTGCTGGACAGCGCCTCGTGGATGCGGGACGCGGCCCAGGCGCCCGGCGGCCCGGACCGCGGCGCTGATCAGCTGCGGCTGCTGCGCGAGGCGGGCTGGACGGCCCTGGCGGCACCGCGGGGCGCGTCGCTGAACGAGCTGTGGCGGCAGGCCGAGCAGGAGCGTTCGGGGCTGGCCGCGGCGAGCGGTGGGGAGGGACGCTCATGAGCGGGCGGGTACGGCTGACGCTGGCCGCGTGGCTGGCCACGCTGCTGGCGGCGAGCGCGCTGCTGCCCCTGGTCGAGCCGGCCACCTGGATCATCCAGGCGGCGTTCCTGCTCGCCGTGCAAGCGGGCGTGGGCGCCGCGGCCCGCCGGGTGCCGCTGGCGCGCCCGCTGACGGTGGCGTCGCAGGCGCTGGTGACGCTGCTGCTGGTGACCGTGGTGTTCGCCCGCGAGCAGGCCCTCGCCGGTGTGCTGCCCGGCCCGGACGCCTTCCGGTTCCTCGCCGGGCTGCTGGAGCAGGGCGGCGAGGACGTCAGCCGGTACGCGATACCGGCGCCGCTGACCGACGGCATCCGGCTGATGCTGATCGGCGGGGTGCTGACCATCGGGCTGCTGGTGGACACCCTCGCGGTGACCTTCCGCAGCGCGGCCCCGGCGGGGCTTCCGCTGCTCGCCCTGTACTCGGTGGCGGCCGGTCTGTCCGACGGCGGCAGCGACTGGGTGTGGTTCCTGCTGGCGGCGGCCGGCTATCTGATGCTGCTGCTGGCCGAGGGCCGCGACCGGCTCTCGGCGTGGGGGCGGGTCTTCAGCGGCACGGCGCGCGGGCCGGGTGAGCCGGCCGGGCCGACCGCTCCGGTGCGCACCGGCCGGCGGATCGGGGTGCTGGCGCTGGGCATCGCCCTGGTGGTGCCGCTCGGCCTGCCCGCGATGAACGGCGGGCTGCTGGACCCGGCGGGCGCCGGCGTCGGCCCGGGCGCCGGCCGGGGCGGCACCATCTCCGCGGTGAACCCGCTGGTGTCGCTGCGCGACTCGCTGAACGTGGACGAGGACCGCCAGGTGATGTCGGTGCGCACCGAGATCGAGAACCTCTCGGACCTGTACCTGCGCATCGTGTCCCTGGACGACTTCGACGGCACCACCTGGAAGCCGTCGAAGCGGTCGATCACCACGGTGCCCGACGGCGCCTTCCCGACCCCGGCGGGCCTCGGCCCGGACGTCACGCGCAAGGAGTTCGCGACCACCATCTCGACCGCCGAGTGGTACGGCCAGGACTGGCTGCCGATGCCGTACCCGCCGAGCGGCGTGGACATCCGGGGCAACTGGCGCTACGAGCCGATCGGCATGACGCTGGTCGGCGACCACGGCCAGAACACCCGGGGCCTGACCTACTCGGTGCGCGGCCTGGACGTGCGGCCGACGGCGAAGCAGCTGGCCGACGCCCCGGCGCCGCCGCCCGCGCTGCGCCGCGAGTACACCGATCTGCCGGACTCGCTGCCCTCGGTGGTCTCCCGCACCGCCCGCGAGGTCACCCAGGACGCGAAGACCCCCTACGACCAGGCGGTCAAGCTCCAGGACTGGTTCGCGGTGACCGGCGGCTTCGAGTACGACACCCAGGTGGACGTCGGCAGCGGTTCGCGGGCGATCGCCCGCTTCCTGCGGGACAAGCAGGGCTTCTGCGTGCACTTCTCCTTCGCCATGGCGTCGATGGCCCGCTCCCTGGGCATCCCGGCCCGGGTGGCGGTGGGCTTCGCGCCGGGCACCCCGCAGTCCGACGGCACCGTGTCGGTGGGGCTGCGCGACGCGCACGCCTGGCCGGAGCTGTACTTCGAGGGGGTCGGCTGGACCCGCTTCGAGCCCACTCCCACCCGCGGCTCCATCCCCGCGTACACGGTCCCGGACACCTCCGACAGCCAGCTGCCTGACCCGGCCCGGCCGTCGGCCCAGGAGTCCTCATCGGCGCCGTCGGCGGCCCCCTCGCAGAGCGAGAGCTGCCCGGTGGAGCAGCGGAAGCTGGACGGCGGCTGCCCCAGCGAGTCGGCGCAGGCCGCGCTGCCCGGTGACGGGGACGGCCCGAAGTGGTACGCGCTGCTGGTGTGGGCGCTGGCCGGGCTGGCCGTGCTGGCGGTGCCCTTGGCGCCGCTGCTGTGGCGGCTGCGCACCCGCGCGGTGCGCCTGGGTGCGCACGGCCGCTCGGACGCGGACGCGGCGCCGCACATCCTGGCCGTCTGGGACGAGCTGATCGACACGGCGTGGGACTTCGGCATCCTGCCGGACGAGTCGCTCACCCCGCGCAAGGCGGCGGCCCGGATCGTGCGGCTGGGCCATCTCGACGAGGCCGCGGCGGCCTCGGTGCACCGGGTGGCCGACGCGGTGGAGCAGGTGCTGTACGCCCCGCACCCCCGCCCGGTGGCGGGACTCGCGGAGGACGTCCGCCGGGTGATCGCCGGGCTGCGCTCCACGGTCGGCCGGGGCACCCGCCTGCGCGCGCTCTTCGCCCCGCGCTCCACGGCACGGGTGAGCTGGGCGGTGTCCTCCTGGTGGGCCGGCGTCCGGGCGCGGGCGGCGGCGCTGCGGCCCGCGTGGCTCAGCAGGCCGGCCTGGCGCCGTCCGTCCCGACAGCAGGGCTGAGATCAGAAACCGCCGCCGGGGCGCCGTCCCGGTGGCGGGCACGTGGGCACGTCCCGGCAGCAGGCGCGTCTCGGTGGCGGGCACGTGGGCACGTCCCGGCAGCAGGCGCGTCTCGGTGGCGGGCACGTGGGCACGTCCCGGCAGCAGGCGCGTCTCGGTGACGGGCACGTGGGCACGTCCCGGCAGCAGGCGCGTCTCGGTGACGGGCACGTGGGCACGTCCCGGCAGCAGGCGCGTCTCGGTGACGGGCACGTCCCGGCGGCGGTGCACCCAGCTGGCTCCGGGCGCACATACCCGACCCCGCCTGTGCATCAGGCCTGCCTGCGCGTCGGGCCCGCCTGCGCGCCGCCGAGTTCAGCGCATGGTGCATCGGGCTCGTCGCAGCCGCGGGAACCCCACCAGAACTCACCGCCACCGGACATACGTCAGGGGGTGACCACCTTCCGGGGTGGTCACCCCCTGATCACGTCTTCGTCTGTGTGCAGCAGGCTGCTGCCGGTGACCGGCGGACTGCTGCCGCGGGCGTCAGGTGTCAGTGGCCGCCCTGCTCGTCGCGGCGGCGCTGCCAGCGCTCCTCGATGCGGTCCATCACCGAGCGTCGTTGCCTGCCCTGCCGGCCCGGGTGCGGGGCCGCGCCGGGGGCCTGCTGTTCACCGGGCTTGGGGGCCTTGCGCCAGCCGGTCACGGCGAGGACCGCGCAGCCGAGCATGACGAGGAACCCCACCACGCTGAGCCAGACCTGCTGGGCGACCATACCCGCCATGAGGAGCGCAATTCCTACGAGGAAGCCCGCGACCGCCTGGTAGACCCGCCGCCGGGTGTACGTACGCAGCCCGCTTCCCTCGAGCGCCGACGCGAACTTGGGATCTTCGGCGTACAGCGCTCGCTCCATTTGCTCGAGCATGCGCTGCTCGTGCTCCGAGAGCGGCACGGAGTCCTCCTCATCGTGCAGTCGCCGGGGCGACCGGGGGGGTCTCTTCAGGATAGGCAGGGAATCGCCCCCGTGAAACCCGCCCCTCTGCGCCAATTGGCCAACCGGATCCGCCAGTGACGTCCCGGCTCGCTGAGGTTCACATTCCCCTCGGGCCGACCCGTCATGCCGGACGGTCTCCCTCGATCATACGGCGCTCGGCCGCCATTCGGGGGGCCTGTGGCGGACTCCATGGGCGAGGGGTACGGCCCGGCGGCGGGGCGCTGATCAGCGGCGCCTGCCGAGGGTGCCGGCCGGCGTGCTCAGCCCGTCTCGGACTCGGCCGCCTCGCCGAGCACGTGCAGCTGGGTGGCCACGGAGTGGAAGGCGGCGAGCTCGGCCGCGGCGGCCTCCAGCTTCAGCAGGGCGTCGAGGGCGCCGGGCTCGGTGTCCACGAGCACGCCGGGCACGAGGTCGGAGAAGACCCGCACGCCGTGCACCGCGCCGACCCGCAGGCCCGCCTGCTCGACGAGGCCGGTGAGCTGCTCGGCGGTGAAGCGCCGCGGCACGGGGTCACCCGAGCCCCATCGGCCGTTCGGGTCCGTGAGCGCCTGGTGTGCCTCGGCGAAGTGCCCGGCCAGCGCACGCGCGAGCACGGCACCGCCGAGCCCGGCGGCGAGCAGGCTGAGCACACCACCGGGGCGCAGGGCGGCGACCGCGTTGCGCACGCCCTCGGCCGGGTCGTCGACGTACTCCAGGACGCCGTGGCACAGCACGATGTCGTAGCCGCCGCGCCGGGCCACGTCGAGCAGGCCGTGGGCGTCGCCCTGGACGCCCTGGACACGCTCGGCGACATCGGCCTCCGCGGCGCGGCGCTCGAGGGCGAACAGCGCGTTGGGGCTGGGGTCGACCACGGTGACCCGGTGGCCGAGGCGGGCGAGGGGCACGGCGAAGTTGCCGCTGCCGCCGCCGGTGTCGAGCACGTCCAGGGCCTGCCGTCCGGTCGCCTTGACCCGGAGCTCCAGGGCGTCCTGGAGAACCTCCCAGACCACGGCGGTACGCAGGGCGGCGCGGGGGCGCAGGTCCGACACGGCAGTTGACTCCTCGGCGCGGCACCGCCTCGTTCTCGGCGGAGCGATCGGTCTGTCTCCCCCGGCCCCTCGGCGGGGCGGGGCGAAGCTTCAGGCGACTCCCACCCTATTGCCTACGCGGCGGTACCCGGTCACCTGCCTGCGGTGCAGCCGCGGGGCCGTCGCCCGCGCGGGTGCCCGTCAGCCGGCGTCCGGCATCCCCTGGTCGGGCATCCGCTGGTCGGGCATCCGCTGGTCGGGCATCCGCTGGTCGCGGGGCGGGACGCCGCGTGCCGCCCCCTCGCCCGCCGGGGCGTCCGCGTCGGGGCGGGGCTGGGGCAGGACCGGCTGGTGGACCAGCATCCGCTCCACCAGGCGCAGGAACATCGCCACGTCCCGTATCAGGTCGTCGGCGTCCCGCCGGCTCGCCGCGCCCTGGATGCCCGCCTCCGCCCGGGCGCGGCGCCGGGCACCGGAGGCGAAGAGCGCGCTCCACTCGGTGAGTTCGGGCGCGATCTCGGGGAGCACTTCCCAGGCGCTCCTGATCTTCGCCCGGGCCCGCGGCGAGGTCTCCGGCCGGCCGCGCGCCGCGAGCACGGCCGCCGCGGTGCGCAGGGCGGCGAGGTGGGCCGTGGCGTAGCGCTCGTTGGGGGTGTCGAGGACGGCGGCCTCGTCGAGTCCGGCACGGGCCTGGGCGAGCAGGTCGAGAGCGGCGGGCGGGGCCGCGGCACGGCGGAGCACGGGGTGCACGTCGCTCGCCGGGCCGGTCAGTGAGGGGGCAGGGCCGGTGGCGCGGCGCCGGCGGGCGGCAGCTGCGGACGAGTGGGCCATGACGAACCTCCTGTCGTCTTCGTGACGGCACGCCCGGTGAGGGGGTGCCGTATGCCCTCATCGTGCGGTATGGCACTGACAATCCGTTCTGACCTGGGGTTTTGCCTCGATCGAAAGTTCGGGTTAGTTTTTGCACTGACCAGTCAGTTCAAAACAGTCTCCTTCGGGGACTTCTGAAGTGGGGGACACATGGGGGGCGTTGTGGGCGGTTCGCCCGGACTCGCCGTCTCTGCCCGGGACTTCGGGCTCAAGGGACCGCGGGGCTGGGCGTTCCGCGACATCACCGTGGAGGCGGAGCCCGGCTCGCTGATCGCCGTCGCCGGACCGTCCGGCTCCGGCCGCACCTGTCTGCTGCTGGCGCTCACCGGGCGGATGAAGCCGACCGCCGGGTCCGCCTCGGTCGGCGGTCTCGATCTGCCGAAGCGCATGGCGGCCCTGCGCCGGGTCAGCGCGCTCGCGCATGTCACCGGCGTGACCGACCTCGAGCCGGCCCTGACCGTCGGCGAGCATCTGCGCGAACGGGCGCTGCTGCAGCGCCGTTTCACCTCGCTGCGCGCTCTGCTGCGCCCGCGCGGGGAGCGGGCGGCCGAGACGCGGCGGGACATCGAGGCGGCGCTCACCGCCGCCGGGCTGGACGTCGAGTCGCTGCCCAAGGGGGCGAGGACGGCGGTCCGGGACCTGGAGCGGACGGAGGCGCTGCGGCTGTCCCTGGCGCTGGCGCTGATCGGGCGTCCGCGGCTGCTCGGGGTGGACGACACGGACCTGAAGCTGTCGGCCGCCGAGCGGGCGGAGATCTGGGACCAGCTGAGGTCGCTCACCCACCGGGGCATCACGGTGGTCGCCGTGTGCAGCGAGGCGCCCGAGGACGCGGTGGTGGTGCGCACGGACACGGGAAAGACCGGCAAGGCCGACAACACCGGCAAGGCCGAGACCTCCGCCGACGGCGACGGCAACGGCAACGGCAACGGCAACGCGAACGACAAGGCCGACGCGAACGACAACGCCCCCACCGCCGCTACCGAAGCGGCCACCGAAACCGAAGCCAGAACCGGCACCACCGGCGCCGACACCCACCCCACCCCCGAAGCAGACGAAGCAGAAAAGGAGGCGGCCGATGCGCTCGCCGAAACTGGCCACTCTTGAGCTCCGCCGCTTCGGCCGGGGCAGGCTGCCGCGCGCCGCGCTGGTCGCGCTGCTGGTGCTGCCGCTGCTCTACGGGGCGCTGTATCTGTGGTCGTTCTGGGACCCGTACAGCCGGCTCGACCGCGTCCCCGTGGCGCTCGTCAACGACGACGCGGGGGCGACGGCGGACGGGAAGCGGATCACCGCCGGCGACGACATCGCCGAGGGCCTGCGCGACAGCAAGGTCTTCGACTGGCACGAGGTGAGCGCCGAGGAGGCGCGCAGGGGTGTCGAGGACGGCACCTACTACCTGTCGCTGACCATGCCGCGCGACTTCAGCCGCCGTATCGCGTCCAGTTCGGGCGACGCTCCGGAGACCGGCGCGCTCCAGGTGCGGACCAACGACGCCAACAACTACATCGTCGGGCAGATCTCCCGCTCGGTGTTCTCCGAGGTGCGCCAGGCCGCGTCCGCCAAGACCTCCCGCTCCTTCCTGGACAAGATCTTCGTCTCGTTCTCCGACATCCACGGCAAGACGGTGGAGGCGGCCGACGGGGCGGACAAGCTCAACGGCGGCATCGGCAAGGCGGAGAAGGGCTCCAAGCGGCTCGCCGACAAGCTGGGGGCCGCGGAGCAGGGCAGCGGCAAGCTCGCCAAGGGCCTGAAGGACCTGCACAAGGGGGCCGGTTCGCTCAAGGACGGCTCGCGCAAGGTCGCGGACGGCACGCAGTCGCTCGCCGACACGGTGAACGCGATCGACGCCAAGGCCGGTCCGTTCCTCGAGAAGAACGAGAAGACCATCGGGGAGACGGCCCGGTTCGTCGCCGACGCCTCCAAGAAGCTCCGCGAGGACCTCGACGCGCTGCAGAAGCGGGCCCCGGGTGCCGCGAAGGACGCCCGTGAGGCGTCCGGCTCGATGGACGGGGTGTACCGGGAGCGGTGCGAGGAGGCGACCCTGCCCGATCCCGCCTGCTCCGACCTGAAGAAGGCCAAGGACGCGGCGGCGGTGGCGGCGACGGCTGCCGAGGACGCGAGCGCGCTGGTCACCGGTCACCGCGAGGACCTGAAGAAGCTGGACGGGCATCTGCGCACCCTGGAGAAGCAGGCCGACGCGCTCGCCGACCGGGCACCGCATCTCTCCGAGGACCTGGACGACGCCGTCACCAAGGTCAACAAGCTGAACAGCGGCGCCGGCAAGGTGGCCGCCGGTCTGAAGAAGCTGCACTCCGGGCTCGGCACCGCCAAGAAGGGTGCCGTCGACCTGAACGAGGGCGTGGGTGATCTGCGGGCCGGCGCCCAGGATCTGAACGGCGGCATCTACAAGCTCGTCGACGGCTCCGGCAAGCTCGCCGGCGGGCTGCGCGACGGCGCCGAGCGGATCCCCTACTACGACAAGCAGGAGCGCGACCGGCGCACCGAGGTGATGGCCGATCCGGTCCGCCTGGCGAACCAGGATCTGCACAAGGCGCCCAACTACGGCACCGGTTTCGCCCCGTACTTCATCCCGCTGTCGCTGTGGGTCGGCGCGATGGTCGCCTACATGCTGATCGCGCCGATGAACCGGCGGGCGCTGGTCGCGGGGGCCTCGGCCTGGCGGATCGCGCTGGCGGGCTGGCTGCCGGTGGTGGCGATCGGGGTGCTGCAGACGGTGGCCCTGATGTCGGTGCTGCACTGGGCGATCGGGCTGCAGATGGCCCGGGCCGCGGGGACGGTGGGTTTCCTGTTCCTGGTGACGGCCTGCTTCGCGGCGATCGTGCAGTGGCTCAACGCCCGCTTCGGCGCGGCCGGGCGCATCCTCGTGCTGGCGCTGCTGATGCTCCAGCTGACCTCGGCCGGCGGCACCTACCCGGTGCAGACCAGCCCCGGCTTCTTCAACGCGCTGCACCCCTTCCTGCCGATGACCCATGTGGTGGAGGCGCTGCGCAGGCTGATCACCGGCGGTGGTCTCGGACCGGTGTGGCAGGCGTGCGCGGTGTTGACGGCGTTCACCCTGGGCGCGCTGGCGCTGACCGCGCTGTCGGCCCGGCGCCGCCAGGTGTGGACGCTGGACAAGCTGCACCCGGAGCTGACCCTGTGAGCGGGCGGGCCACCGGGCCCGCCCGCGGGCGGTCCGGCCGTGCTGTGACAATCAGGACCATGGAAAGCAGCAGCACCACTCCGGGTGGCAGGGCCCGCCGTGAGGCCACCCGGCAGAAGCTCTACGAGGCGGCCGTCACCCTCATCGCCGAGCAGGGCTTCTCCGCCACCACGGTGGACGAGATCGCCGAGCGGGCCGGGGTGGCCAAGGGCACGGTCTACTACAACTTCGCGAGCAAGTCGGTCCTCTTCGAGGAGCTGTTGCGGCACGGAGTGGGCCTGCTGACCGCCTCCCTGAAGGAGGCGGCGGAGAAGACCGCGGCGCGGGGCGGCAGCAAGGTGGACGCCCTGGACGCGATGATCCGCGCGGGGCTGGTCTTCATCGACCGCTACCCGGCCTTCACCCAGCTGTACGTGGCGGAGCTGTGGCGCACCAACCGGGCCTGGCAGTCCACGCTGATGGTGGTACGTCAGCAGGCGGTGGCGGTGGTCGAGGGGGTGCTGCGCGAGGGCGTGGCGAACGGCGAGTTCAGCGAGGAGATCGACGTACCGCTGACCGCGGCCGCGCTGGTGGGGATGGTGCTGGTGGCGGCGCTCGACTGGAAGTCCTTCCAGCCGGAGCGGTCCCTGGACGATGTGCACGCGGCGCTGTCCCGGCTGCTCCAGGGCCGGGTGAGCGGCCGCCGCTGAGGCGGCCGGTGCACGAAAGCCCCGCGGGCCGCGCACCAAAGCCCCGCGGGCGGCGCACGAAAGCTTCAGGCGGACGGCGCACGAAAGCGCCGGTCCGGTGTGGCCGCGTCCCCCGCGGGCCACCGCCGGACCGGCGCCTTCCTGCTCCCCCGTACGTTCCCCCGGCCCTTCCCCCGTGGGGTTCCCCCCATGCGGTCGTCCCCCGGGTCCCCCGGGTTCCCCCGTCTCGCTCCCACCGGCGCCGGCCGGCGGAAGGAGCGGATCGTGGCCCGGGCCGTTCCGGCGCCCCGTGTCGCCGGTGCCGTCCCGGTGCCTCTCTCCGTGGTCTCCACTGTGTCGTCCGCGCAGGTCGCGGCCCATCCGCCCGGCTACTCATCTCGGCACCTAGGTACGGATACTCACGGCTGTGTGCCCGGGCCCACGGCGCGGTGGCGCCGCCTGGTCACCGGCGCAGGGGCGCGGGTACTCGCCTCCGGGGCGCCGGAGGGCGGCGGATACAGTCGCTGACATGGCACGTATTGCGGTGATCGGCGCCGGGATGGGCGCGATGGCGGCCGCCGCCCGACTGGCCGTCGCGGGCCACCGGGTGGTGGTGTACGAGCGGACCGGGACCTACGGCGGCGCGGTGCGCCGGCTGGAGCGGGACGGGTTCGGTTTCGACACGGGCCCCGGTCTGTTCACCCTGCCCGCCGTGTACCGCGATCTGTTCCTGAAGACCGGCCGGGAGCCGCTGGAGGAGTGCGTCGAGCTGGTCCAGGTCGACCCGTCCTCGCACCATGTCTTCGCGGACGGCACGCGGGTGTCGCTGCCCAACGCCTCCCGGGCGGGCGTGGTCTCCGCCCTGGACGAGGCGCTCGGCGCCGGGGCCGGCCGGCGCTGGGGCGACCTGCTGGTCCGGGCCCGCGAGGCGTGGAACCGGATGCGCCGGCCGCTGCTGGAGGAGCCGCTGTGGCCGAACTGGCAGGTGCTGGCCGAGCGCGAGCCCTACCCGGCGGTGCCGCACCGCAGGCTGCTGCGCACCCGGGTGGCGGGCACCCTCGCCGAGGTCGGCGCCTGGGAGCTGCGCGAGCCCCGGCTGACCGCGCTCCTTGAGAGCCACGCCCTCGCCTTCGGTCTGGATCCCCGCACCGCCCCGGCGAACGCGGCGATCCTGGCGTACATGGAGCACGCCTTCGGCACCTGGTACGTGCGCGGCGGCATGCGGGAGCTGGCGCGGGCGGTGTACGAGCGGTGCCTGGCCCGGAAGGTGGAGTTCGTCTTCGGTGCCGAGGTCACGGCGCTGGCGGAGAAGGACGGCCGGGCCGCCGGTGTGGAGCTGACCGACGGGACGGTCGCCGAGGCCGATTTCGTGGTGGCCGGGGTCTCCCCCGCGGTGCTGGACCGGCTGAACCGGGGTACGCCGGTGCGCGGCGACGGCGAGGTGCCGGCGCAGCGGCCGGGGGCGAGCCGGCTGACGGTGCTGCTGGCGCTGCGCGGCGGACGCCCGGACGGTGCCGCCCACCGCACGGTGGTGCACTCCGCGGACCGGGACGCCGAGCTGGACGCGCTGTCCGGCGATACGGGGCGGGCCGCCGCCCCCACGGTCACGGTGCTGCGGCCGGACGATCCGGCGCTGGTGCCGGACGCCGGGCACGAGTCGGTGACGCTGACGGCGGCGGTCCCGGCACGGGGCGGGGATCCGGCCGCCCGGGCGGAGCAGCTGATCACCGTCGCCGAGCGCGCCATCCCGGATCTGCGCGAGCGGCTGCTGTGGCACCAGGTGCACACCCCGGCCGACATCGCCGAGGAGACGGGCGCCGAGGACGGTGCCGTGCCGCCACCCGCTCTGGCCGCGGACGGCGGGCGCCGGCTGCATCCCGCCAACAGCACCCGCACTCCGGGCCTGTTCACGGTGGGCGGCTGGTCGCACCCCGGCGGCGGGCTGGCGCATGCCGGGATGTCGGGGGCGCTGGTCGCCGGGCTGATCGTGGAGGGGCCGGACTTCCGCGGCTCGCAGTGAGACCGCTGCCGGACGCTGGAGGACGGTCAGAAACGGTACTGCTCGTCGTAGCCGCCGGCCGGGGGCTGCTGGCCGCCGCCCTGGAACGGGTAGGCCTGCTGCTCGGGCGGCAGCTCGCCGCCGTACGGGTCGTCGGTGGTCCGCTGCTGCGGGACCCACAGGCCGCCGCTCTGGGTGTCGCCGCCGTAGGTGCCGTACTGGTCCTGGCCGTAGGCCTGCTGCTGGCCGTACTGGTTCGGGTCGGCGTAGCCGGTGTCGTATCCGGTGCCGCCGTAGGTGCCGGTGCCGATGTACGGGTCGGAGTAGGCGGCGTACTGCTGCTGGCCGGTGTCGTAGGCCTGCTGGCCGTAGCCGGAGTAGTCGTAGGAGCCGTAGCCCTGGTCGGCGCTCTGGGTGGCGGCGGCGTACTGGTCCTGGGTCTGGGTGCCGTACCCGGTGTCGTAGACGCCGTACGAGCCGGTGTCGTCGGGCATCGGCTGGGGGGCGTAGACCGCGGTGGTCTCGGCGGCCGTCTGCCGGTCGGGGCGGCCGGGGGTGAAGACGTCGTCGCGGTCGTAGTCGTCGACCGCGTCGTAGGCGGACGGGTCGCGGCGGCGTCCGGTGTCCTCGTCGTATCCGTCGCCGGCGGACGCCTCGAGATCGGAGACCTCCAGCGTCGGCTCCTCGCGCTCCCGGCGGCCCCCGCCGAGCATCGGCGCGTTCACCGCCCAGCCGGCGGCGAAGCCGCGGCGGAACGACAGCGTGACGTAGGTCTGGCCGATTGCGAAGGCGGCGGCGCCGAGACCGATGACGACGACGGACGCGGTGAGCACCCCGGCCACGACTCCGAGGAAGCCGACGAAGGCCAGCAGACGCCAGCGCAGGCGCGCCTTGTACTGCAACAGCACCTCGCCGAGCAGCCACAGCGCGACGATGCCGAACGCGATATAGAGGACCGTCCAGCCCATGTACGCCCCTCTCCCAGTGGCCGCTACGCAGTGTGTCGTATGCCGGTGCGACCGGTCTAGGCCTGCGGCGGGTGGTGCAGACCCAGATTCTCGTAGATTTCCAGCGTCGCCGTGGAGTTGTTCAGCGTGATGAAGTGCAGACCGGGCACTCCTTCGGCCAGCAGCCGGGCGCAGAACTCTGTGGCGAACTCGATCCCGATCGAGCGTACAGCGGCCGGATCGTCCTTCGCCGTGAGGATCCGCTCTTTCAGGTCCTCGGGGAAAGACGCGTTGGTGAGGTACGGGATCCGCTCCAGCGTCTTCACGCTCGCGATCGGCATGACCTCGGGAATGATAGGGGTGTCACAGCCGGCCGCGGCAACCCGGTCGCGCAGCCGCAGGTAGTCCTCCGGGTGGAAGAACATCTGGGTGATCGCGTAATCGGCCCCGGCACGGCACTTGTTGACGAAATGCCGGACATCGGTGTCCCAGTCCGTGGACCGCGGGTGCATCGCCGGGAAGGCGGCGACACCCACGCAGAAGTCACCGGAGGACTTGATCAGCTCCACCAGCTCGGCGGCGTAGGTGAGGCCCTGCGGGTGCGGGACCCACTCGCCCATCGGGTCGCCGGGCGGATCGCCGCGCAGCGCGAGCATGTTGCGGATCCCGGCGTCGGCGTACTGCCCGATGATGTTGCGCAGGTCGGCGACGGAGTGGTCGACCGCGGTGAGGTGGGCGATCGGCGTCAGGGTGGTGTCCGACGCGATCGCCTCGGTCGCCTTGACCGTGCCGGCGCGGGTGGAGCCGCCCGCGCCGTAGGTCACCGAGACGAAGTCGGGGGCGACGGCCTCGACCCGGCGCAGCGCGTTCCAGAGGTTCCGCTCGCCCTTCGGCGTCTTGGGCGCGTAGAACTCGAACGAATAGGTCGTCTTTCCCGTCGCGAGCATCTCGCGCACGGTTCGCGCGTGATCCGTTCTGACGGATGCGGTGCCGAGGGCCATACTCGCAGGTTAACCAGGGGGCGGCGGTCCCCCAACCACATGCGGGAGATTTGCCCGAATTGTCGACTTGTTGTCCACTCCTTGGACACACCTGAGACGACGAGACTCGATCCGGTGCCGGTCAGTGGTCCTGCGCCTGCCGCACGCGGCGGGCCAGCTCGGCGGCCGCGGCGCCGGGATCGTCCGCCTCCGTGATGGCCCGGACGACGACGATCCGGCGGGCTCCGGCGTCCAGCACCTGGTCGAGATGGGTGAGGTCGATGCCGCCGATGGCGAACCAGGGGCGGTCGGTCTTCAGGGCGGCGGCGTAGCGGACCAGGCCGAGGCCGGGGGCGGGCCGGCCGGGCTTGGTGGGGGTGGGCCAGCAGGGGCCGGTGCAGAAGTAGTCGACGCCGTCCTGGACGGCGGCCGCGGCGGCCTCCGCCTCGGCGTGGGTGGAGCGGCCGATGAGGACGTCCGGGCCGAGGATCGCCCGGGCGGCGGGGACGGGCAGGTCGCCCTGGCCGAGGTGGAGGACGTCGGCGCCGGCGGCGTGGGCGACGTCCGCGCGGTCGTTGACCGCGAGCAGCTTGCCGTGCCGGGCGCAGGCCTCGGCGAGGACGGCGAGGTGCTCCAGCTCCTCGGCAGCCTCCATGCCCTTCTCCCTGAGCTGCACGATGTCGACACCGGCGGCCAGGACGGCGTCCGCGAACTCCGCGAGATCGCCCTGGCGCTTGCGGGCGTCGGTGCAGAGGTAGAGCCGGGCGTCGGCGAGCCTGGCCCGGGCGGTGGCGGCGGCGTCGGACATGCGGGAGTCCCCCAGGTGTCGGTCGGGTCTCGGTACCGGTCGCGGTCGGGCCGGTGCGAGCGGGCTGTGCGGACGACCACGGTACGAGGTCGGTGGCGGGCCGGCTCGGGGCGGCCGGAGAGGAGCACGGGAAGGGGGCGCCGGAGGCGGTCACATGCGGGCTGCCGGAGACAACGGAAGGACGGGCGCGGCCGGAGCGGGCACCGGAACGGCCCGCCGGAGACGGGCACAGGAAGAGCTGGGGCCGCCGCCCCTCGGCGGAATGCGGCGGCCGTCTCGCTCCGGCGTCCGGCGCCGGCCGTTTCCGGGGGCGCCGGACGGGCTGTCCGTGGGGCTCTCGAGTCCGTGCGATCAGACCGCGAGGGCCTGGGCGCGGCGCTTCACCTCCGTACCGCGGTTCTCGCGCAGGGCCTGCGCGGGCGTGCCCGGCAGGGACGGGTCGGGAGTGAACAGCCACTCCAGCATCTCTTCGACCGTGAACCCGTCGTCCCGAAGGAGCGTCAGGGTGCCGGAGAGGCCCTTGACGACCTTGTCCCCGTCGATGAAGTCGGCGGGCACGTGCAGCGCGCGGTTCTCACCCCGGCGCACGGCGATGAGCTGGCCCTCCTTGACCAGCTGCCGGACGCGGGTCACCTCGACGCCGAGCTTCTCGGCGATGTCGGGCAGGGTGAGCCAGGCGGGGACGAGAGCATCGATCTTTGCGTCAATCTCGGTCACGGGACAAGCGTGCCATCTGCCACTGACAGTCGGAAGCGGACCCGGTCCACCTGCGCGAACGCGTCGGGGTGCCGACGGTCAGGCCGTCGCCGACTTCAGGGGGCGGGCCGGGTCGGCGACCAGCTCCGGGTCCAGCCGCGCGCCCGCCTCGATCAGCCGGCGCCCCTGGGTCAGGTCGCGGGGGCGGCCCACCGCCAGCAGCGCCACCAGGCGGGACTCCCGCAGCCAGCACACCGTCCACGCCGGGCCGTTCGGATCGCCGCGCCACACGGTGCGGTCGGCGTCCGTGTGATGACCGGCGTACTGCACGAAACGCCCGAACTGCTCGGACCAGAAGTACGGCACCGGGTCGTACACCGCCGGGGGCTCGCCGGTGGCCGCGCCGAGGATGTTGGCGGCGACCGTGCGCGGCCCCTTCAGCGCATTGTCCCAGTGGTGGATCAGCAGCCGCTTGCCGTAGCGGACGGAGGGGAAGGAGGCGCAGTCGCCGACCGCGTACACATCGGGCAGCGAGGTCGCCAGGGAGCGGTCGGCGAGGACCTCGCCGTGCTCCCCGAGGGCGATCCCGGACCCGGCCAGCCAGCCGGTGGCCGGACGGGCCCCGATGCCGACCACCACGGCGCCCGCGGGCAGCCGCGAGCCGTCCTCCAGCACCACCGTGCCGGGCTCTACCCGCTCCACCCGCGCCCTGGTGCGCAGCTCGACGCCCGCCTCGGCGTACCAGGCGGCCATCGGGGCGGCCACCTCGGCGGGCAGCGCCTCGGCGAGCGGCCGGTCGGCGGCCTCGACGACGGTGACCGCGCAGCCCGCCTCGCGCGCCGCGGTGGCGAACTCGGCGCCGATCCAGCCGGCCCCGGCCACCACGACGTCGTGCTGCCGGGCCAGCACCGGGCGCAGCCGCTCGGCGTCGTCGAGAGTGCGCAGCAGATGCACTCCGGGCACCCCGTCCGCGCCGGGCAGCCGTACCGGCTCCGCCCCGGTGGCGATCACCAGGACGTCGTACGGGACGGTCCCGGCCTCGGTGTCCAGTTCGTGCTCGCCGGGGCGCAGGCGGAACACCTCGCAGCCGAGGCGCAGTTCGATGCCGAGCCCCTCGAAGTCGACGTCGAGGGCGGAGTCCTCGGCCTTGCCGAGCAGGACGGCCTTGGACAACGGCGGCCGGTCGTAGGGCTGGTGGGGCTCGGCGCCGAGCAGGGTGACGGTGCCGGTGTAGCCCTGCTCCCGCAGGGCGACCGCGGTCTGCACCCCGGCCATGCCCGCTCCGGCCACGACCACCCGCCCCGGCCCGGGCGGCTGAGAACCCTGCGTCTGCTCGCTCACCTGATCACCATAGACATCCGGCTTTCGGTCGGTCAGTCCTTCCGCCTCGTGATCTCCTCCGCATCTCCCCCGTGATCTCCCCCGTGCCGTCCCTCCGACCGGTCCTTGCTGTCCCTCCCCTCTGCCCCGTGCCGTCCCTCCCATCCAGTCCGTGCCGTCCCTCCCTCTCCCCGGCCGGGCTCGCGGAGGCTCCCTTACGGCTGCGATCGGCCGCGGGCTAGGGTGGCGGGTGAAGCACTCGCGGGAGCCCGGACGCACCGGGCTGAGAGGGAGGCTGGCGGCCTCCGACCGTACGAACCTGATCCGGGTCATGCCGGCGAAGGGAGGGGCTGGACGCCCATGTCGCCCACGCGTACGTCCGACGTCCTCGTCATCGGGGGCGGTGTCATCGGTCTGGTCACGGCCTGGCGGGCCGCGCAGCGCGGTCTGTCGGTCACCGTGCTCGACCCCGAGCCGGGCGGCGGAGCCGCCCAGGTGGCCGCCGGCATGCTGGCCGCCGTCACCGAGCTGCACTACGGCGAGGAGATGCTGCTCGGCCTGAATCTCGCCTCGGCCCGCCGCTATCCGGCCTTCGTCGCCGAGCTGACCGAGGCCTCCGGTCGCGATCCCGGCTACCGCCGCTGCGGCACGCTCGCGGTGGCGCTGGACGCCGACGACCGGGCACACCTGCGGGAGCTGCACGCGCTGCAGCAGCGGTCGGGGCTGGACTCGCAGTGGCTGTCGGGGCGCGAGTGCCGGCGGCTGGAGCCGATGCTGGCACCGGGTGTGCGCGGCGGGCTGCGCGTCGACGGCGATCACCAGATCGACCCGCGGCGGCTGGCGGCCGCGCTGGTCACCGCCTGCGAGCGGGCGGGTGCGGTGCTGCACCGCG
>NZ_BAAAIZ010000013.1:0-50140 GCF_039526425.1 Streptomyces thermospinosisporus | reverse complement strand
CACCACGCTCCGGCGCGGTGATGTCGGCGGCAATCCGCCGGGCCAGCTCCTCGTCCCGCCGGGCGTCCGGCGCGGTCGCCGCGGACGGCACCGAGCTGAGCGCCGGGCAGGTCGTGCTGGCCGCGGGCAGCCTGAGCGGGCGGCTCGCGGGAGTGCCCGAGGAGGTGCTGCCCCCGGTGCGGCCGGTGAAGGGGCAGGTCCTGAGGCTGACCATGCCCGACGGGCACGGCCCGTTCCTGAGCCGGACGGTGCGGGCGGTGGTGCGGGGCAGCCAGGTCTATCTGGTGCCGCGCGAGAGCGGCGAGCTGGTGATCGGAGCGACCAGCGAGGAGCTGGGCTGGGACACCACCGTCACCGCCGGCGGGGTGTACGAGCTGCTGCGGGACGCCCACGAGCTGGTGCCGGGCATCACCGAGCTGCCGCTCACCGAGACGCGGGCGGGGCTGCGGCCCGGCTCCCCCGACAACGCGCCGCTGCTCGGGCCGACGGACCTGGAGGGGCTGCTGCTGGCCACCGGCCACTACCGCAACGGAGTGCTGCTGACGCCGGTCACCGGGGACGTGATGGCGCACGTGCTGACCACCGGTGAGCTCCCCGAGGAGGCCCGGCCCTTCACGCCCCGGCGCTTCACCGCCGACGCCGTCACGGAGCAGCCAGTCAGGGAGCAGCCCGCATGGACCCACGCATGAGCATGAGCACGAACCCGGCCACGGACACGAAGACGCACACGCACACCGGCACGAAGACGCACACGCACACCGATACGAAGACGGACACGGAGACGAAGACCGACGCGAACCCTGCTCTCACCGTCTCGGTCAACGGCGAGACCCGTGAGGTGGCGCCCGGCACCCGGCTGGACGCCGTCGTGGCCTCGCTCACCGCGGCGCCCTCCGGGGTGGCCGCGGCCCTCAACGAGACCGTCGTCCCGCGCGCCCAGTGGGCCTCCACTCCCCTGTCCGAGGGGGACCGGGTGGAAGTCCTCACCGCCGTCCAGGGAGGCTGACCATGGCCGACGATCCACTCGTCCTCGGCGGTGCGTCCTTCACGTCCCGCCTGATCATGGGCACCGGAGGGGCGCCGAGCCTCGATGTGCTGGAGCGGGCGCTGGTGGCGTCCGGGACGGAACTGACCACCGTCGCGATGCGGCGGGTGAACCCCTCGGTGCACGGATCCGTGCTGTCGGTGCTGCAGAAGCTGGGCATCCAGGTGCTGCCGAACACGGCCGGCTGCTTCACCGCCGGAGAGGCGGTGCTCACGGCGCGGCTGGCGCGGGAGGCGCTGGGCACCGATCTGATCAAGCTGGAGGTCATCGCCGACGAGCGGACCCTGCTGCCGGACCCGGTGGAGCTGCTGGACGCGGCGGAGACGCTGGTGGACGACGGGTTCACGGTGCTGCCGTACACCAACGACGATCCGGTGCTGGCCCGGAAGCTGGAGGACGTGGGCTGCGCGGCGGTGATGCCACTGGGCTCCCCCATCGGGTCGGGGCTCGGCATCCGCAACCCGCACAACTTCGAGCTGATCGTGGAGCGGGCCGGGGTGCCGGTGATCCTGGACGCGGGCGCCGGTACGGCGTCGGACGCGGCGCTGGCGATGGAGCTGGGCTGTGCGGGGGTGATGCTGGCGTCCGCGGTGACCCGGGCCCAGGAGCCGGTGCTGATGGCCCAGGCGATGCGCAGCGCGGTGGAGGCGGGCCGGCTCGCGCGGCTGGCCGGACGCATTCCCCGGCGGCGTTTCGCCGAGCCGTCCTCCCCGACCGAGGGGCTCGCGGTCCTGGATCCGGAGCGGCCCGCCTTCTGAAGCGGCCCGCCTTCGGAGGGTCCGGGGCTGACGGATCCACGGCGGCCCCGGCCTCCGGCGGGTCCGTCAGCCCCGGCCTCCGGCGGATCCGTGGGCGACCCCGGCCTCCGGCCGGTCTCGAGCGGCCCGGCCTCCGGCGGATCCGGGGCGGCCCCGCCTGCCGGCGGGTTCCGGCGGGCGGCCGTCCGGGCCGCAACGGATGTGCGAGACGCGTCACAGCTCCGCTGCAATGGGGCCCTGGACAGGGGTGAACGGGGTCTGGGGGCCGGTTGTGGCTCGTAGACTCCCTGCGTGGACACGACCCTTCAGGACCCTCTGGTCGGGCAGGTGCTCGACGGCCGGTATCGCGTCGACGCCCGGATCGCGGTCGGCGGTATGGCAACGGTCTACCGGGCCCTGGACACCCGCCTGGACCGGGTGCTCGCCGTCAAGGTGATGCACCCCTCCCTCGCCGCCGACGCCTCGTTCGTCGAGCGGTTCATCCGGGAGGCGAAGTCGGTCGCACGCCTGGCCCACCCCAATGTGGTGCAGGTCTTCGACCAGGGCACCGACGGGGCGTACGTCTACCTGGCGATGGAGTACATCGCCGGCTGCACCCTCCGGGACGTGCTGCGCGAGCGCGGCGCGCTCCAGCCGCGGGCCGCGCTGGACGTGCTGGAACCGGTGCTGGCCGCGCTCGGCGCCGCGCACCGCGCCGGTTTCGTGCACCGGGACATGAAGCCGGAGAACGTCCTCATCGGGGACGACGGCCGGGTCAAGGTCGCCGACTTCGGTCTGGTGCGCGCCGTGGACTCGGTGACCAACACCACCGGCACCGTGCTCGGCACGGTCTCCTATCTCGCGCCCGAGCAGATCGAGCACGGCACCGCCGATCCGCGGGTCGACGTCTACGCCTGCGGCATCCTGCTCTACGAGATGCTCACCGGCGACAAGCCGCACGACGGCGACTCCCCGGCGACCGTGCTGTACAAGCATCTGCACGACGACGTGCCGCCGCCCTCGGCCGTGGTGCCCGGCATGGCGTACGAGCTGGACGAGCTGGTGGCCGCCGCGACGGCGCGCTCGGCCGGGATCCGCCCGCAGGACGCGGTGGCACTGCTCGCCCGCGTCCGCGAGGCGCGCGCCCGGCTCGACGACGAGCAGCTGGACGCCGTGCCGCCGCAGGCCCTGTCCTCGGAGCACGACATCTCCGAGGACCGTACGAGCGTCATCCCCAGGTCGCTGACCGTGCCCCGCCCGTTGCCGGTGAACGGGGACGAACCGGACGACGGGGACGCGGGCGACGTGCACCGCACCAGCCGGCTGGCGTCCCCGCCGGTGCCGCCCCGGCGGCGTCCGGCGGCGCGGCGCGGCCCGATGACCGTGGTGGTGGCGGTGCTGCTGGTGCTCGGCCTCGGCACCGGCATCTGGTACATCAACTCCGGCCAGTTCACCAAGGTTCCGCCGCTGCTGGCGAAGACCGAGCAGCAGGCCCGGGACCGGCTGGCCGAGGAGGGCCTCGAGGTCGGCGAGGTGACCGAGGAGTACAGCGACACCGTGGAGCGGGGCACCGTGATCAGCACGGACCCGAAGGCGGGCGCCCGGATCCGGGGCAACGGCTCGGTGTCGCTGGTGATCTCCAAGGGCCCGCAGCGGGTGCGGGTGCCCGACCTCGACGGATACCCGCTGGACAAGGCGCGCGCCCTGCTGAAGGAGGAGGGCCTGGAGCCGGGCATGGTCACCCGCGAGTTCAGCGACAGCGTGCCGCGCGGCTCGGTGATCTCCACCGAGCCGGGCAAGGGCACCAAGGTCCGCGGCGGCGCGGCGGTGGCGCTCACGGTGAGCAAGGGCAGCCCGGTGGATGTGCCGGACGTGACCGGCGACGACCTGGCGGACGCGCGGGCGGCGCTGCAGGAGGCCGGGCTGAAGGTGAAGGTCGCTCCCCAGCGGGTCAACTCCGAGCACGAGGCGGGCCAGGTGGCCCGGCAGAACCCGGGTCCGGGCGGCCGGGCGGCCGAGGGCGACACGGTGACGCTGACGCTGTCCAAGGGCCCGGAGATGGTCGAGGTGCCGGACGTGACCGGCGACAGCGTGGACGAGGCCAAGGAGAAGCTGGAGGCGGCCGGGTTCGAGGTCGACGAGGACCGGGGTCTGCTCGGGCTGTTCGGCGACACCGTCAAGGGCCAGTCGGTGCCGGGCGGCGAGAGGGCGCCCAAGGGCTCGACGATCACTATCAAGATCCGGTGACCTGTGCGGAGGTCCGGGGCCCGGGTCCGGGGTCCCCGGCGGTCATGACACCCTGAACGGGTGAAGGATCTTCTCCCCCGCAACCCGGTCGGCGGCCATGTGCCCGTGGCCGGCGGTCTGCACTCCGTCGGCCTGACCTACGCCCGTGAGATGGGCGCCGAGGCCGTGCAGGTCTTCGTCGCCAACCCGCGCGGCTGGGCCACCCCGGTGGGCAGCCCGCGGCAGGACGAGGCGTTCCGGGCGGCCTGCGCCGAGGAGGGCATCCCGGCGTATGTGCACGCCCCGTATCTGATCAACTTCGGCTCCCACACGGAGGCGACCGCCGAGCTCTCGGTCGCCTCGCTGCGGCACTCGCTGCGCCGCGGCCGGGAGATCGGCGCGCTGGGCGTGGTGGTGCACACCGGCAGCGCGACCGGCGGGCGGGAGCGCTCGGTGGCGCTGAAGCAGGTGCGCGAGCGCATGCTGCCGCTGCTGGACGAGCTGACCCGGGACGACGACCCGTATCTGCTGCTCGAGCCCACGGCGGGCCAGGGCGCCTCGCTGTGTTCGCGGACCTGGGATCTCGGGCCGTACTTCGAGGCGCTGGATTCCCATCCGAGGCTCGGGGTGTGCCTGGACACCTGCCATGTCTTCGCGGCCGGCCACGACCTGACCGGGCCGGACGGGATGCACCGGACGCTGGATCAGCTGGTGGACACCGTCGGCGAGGGCCGGCTCCGGCTGATCCACGCCAATGACTCGCTGGACGTGGTGGGCGCGCACAAGGACCGGCATGCCAACATCGGCGCCGGCCACATCGGCGAGGAGCCGTTCCGGGCGCTGATGACCCATCCGGCGACCGAGGGCGTCCCGCTGATCATCGAGACCCCGGGCGGCAAGGAGGGGCACGCGGCGGACGTGGAGCGGCTGAAGAAGCTGCGCGACGGCTGACCCGCGAGGGCGCCGCGAGCGGGAGTCTCAGAGCCCGGGGCCCCTGACGTCAGAGCTCGGGGCCGTCCCCGGGCTCCTCCTGGTAGGAGTAGCGCTGCTCCTTCCAGGGGTCGCCGATGTTGTGGTAGCCGCGCTCCTCCCAGAAGCCCCGGCGGTCGGCGGTCATGTACTCCACGCCGCGGACCCATTTGGGTCCCTTCCACGCGTACAGATGGGGGACGATCAGCCGCAGCGGGAAGCCGTGCTCTGCGGTGAGCAGCTCGCCGTCCTTGTGCGTGGCGAACAGGGTGCGCTCGGAGGCGAAATCGCTGAGCCTCAGGTTGGCGCTGTAGCCGTACTCGGCCCACACCATCACATGGGTGACGCCGGGCGCGGGCGGGGCGATCTCGAGGATGGTGCGGGCGGGGATGCCGCCCCACTCGGCGCCGACCATGCTGAACTTGGTGACGCAGTGCAGATCCGCCACCACGGTGGTGTACGGCAGTGCGGTGAACTCCTCGTGGGTCCAGCAGTGCTTCTCGCCGTCCGCGGTGGCGCCGAACACCCGGAACTCCCAGCGCTCGGGCCGGAACTTCGGGACCGGTCCGTAGTGCGTGACCGGCCAGCCCCGCTGCAGTCGCTGTCCCGGCGGGAGCTCGAGCCGTGCCGCTCCTTCTCCTGTGCGCTCCCCCGATTCGCGTTCCGCCGGCTGACCCATGTCTCCATCCTGACAGACCCGGACCGATGCCCATGACCTGCCCCCCTTACAGCAGGGCAAAGCGAAAGAGACTGAAAAGACAGGCCAAAACAGACTAAGCCTGCACTTACTTACTAAGTAGAGACTTACTGGACGATCTTCAACACCGGTGGAATCATGCGGCGCAACCCGCCAGTTCCATGTGGAAGGAGCCTTCGCGATGCAGGGCGACCCGGAAGTCATCGAGTACCTCAACGAGCAGCTGACCGCCGAGCTGACCGCGATCAACCAGTACTTCCTGCACGCGAAGATGCAGGAGAACCTCGGCTGGTACAAGCTGGCCAAGTACACACGGGCCGAGTCGTTCGACGAGATGAAGCACGCCGAGGTGCTCACCGACCGGATCCTGTTCCTGGAGGGGCTCCCGAACTACCAGCGGCTGTTCCATGTGCGGGTGGGCCAGACCGTCAAGGAGATGTTCGAGGCGGACAAGCAGATCGAGGTCGAGGCCATCGACCGGCTGCGCCGCGGGATCAAGCTGATGCGCGAGAAGGGCGACATCACGTCCGCGAACATCTTCGAGTCGATCCTCGCCGACGAGGAGCACCACATCGACTACCTGGACACCCAGCTGGATCTGGTGGAGAAGCTCGGCGAGGCGCTCTACATCGCCCAGGTGATCGAGCAGCCGGAGAGCTGACCGGAGCCGGCCGCGACCGGGAAGGCTAGGCGGCCCGGTTCAATGTGGTGACCTCGGCGAGTACCGGCTTGCCCTGGTCGGCCAGCTCGCGCCGCGGGCAGGTGCCGCGGCCGAGAAGCGCCTGGATGCGGCGTACGCAGGACCCGCAGTCGGTGCCGGCCTTGCAGGCGGACGCTATCTGGCGGGGGGTGCAGGCACCGTCGTCCGCGTGCTTCTTGACCTGCTGCTCGGTGATGCCGAAGCAACTGCAGACGTACACGCGGTCACCTCCCGGTCGAGTCCAAGGGTCATGCCATCCCGACCCTTGGATCGGTGAGGCAAACCTAACCTTACCCGTCGGGGGGTGACCGGAAAAGTGCCGTGGGGCGCGGATCGCATGTGATCCGCGCCCCACTCTTTGCTTCTGTCACCACGTGGGCGGCCGCCGGCCGGTCACTGGTCCCGGTACATCTCCGCGACCAGGAAGGCCAGGTCCAGCGACTGGCTGCGGTTGAGCCGCGGGTCGCAGGCCGTCTCGTACCGCTGGTGCAGGTCGTCGACGAAGATCTCGTCGCCGCCGCCCACGCACTCGGTGACGTCGTCGCCGGTCAGCTCCACATGGATGCCGCCGGGGTGCGTGCCGAGCGCCTTGTGGACCTCGAAGAAGCCCTTCACCTCGTCGAGCACGTCGTCGAAGCGGCGGGTCTTGTGCCCGGAGGCCGCCTCGAAGGTGTTGCCGTGCATCGGGTCGGTCACCCAGGCGACGGTGGCACCGGAGGCGGTGACCTTCTCGACCAGCTCGGGCAGCTTGTCGCGGATCTTGTCCGCGCCCATCCGGACGATGAAGGTCAGCCGGCCCGGCTCGCGCTCCGGGTCCAGGCGCTCGATGTACTGCAGCGCCTCCTCGGCCGTCGTCGTCGGGCCCAGCTTGACGCCGATCGGGTTGCGGATCTGCGAGGCGAACTCGATGTGCGCGTGGTCCAGCTGCCGGGTGCGCTCACCGATCCACAGCATGTGCGCCGAGACGTCGTACAGCAGCCCGGTGCGCGAGTCGACGCGGGTGAGCGCCGACTCGTAGTCGAGCAGCAGCGCCTCGTGCGAGGAGTAGAACTCGACGGTCTTGAACTCCTCCGGGTCGGCCCCGCAGGCGTGCATGAAGTTCAGCGCGTTGTCGATCTCGCGGGCGAGCTGCTCGTAGCGCTGCCCGGACGGGGACGACTTCACGAAGTCCTGGTTCCAGGCGTGCACCTGGCGCAGGTCGGCGTAGCCGCCGGTGGTGAAGGCGCGCACCAGGTTCAGCGTGGAGGCCGAGGCGTGGTACATCCGCTTGAGCCGCTCGGGGTCCGGGACGCGGGCCTCCTCGGTGAACTCGAAGCCGTTGACCGAGTCGCCCCGGTAGGACGGCAGGGTCACGCCGTCGCGGGTCTCGGTCGGCTTGGAGCGCGGCTTGGAGTACTGGCCGGCGATCCGGCCCACCTTCACCACGGGCACCGAGGCGGCGTACGTGAGCACGGCGCCCATCTGGAGCAGCGTCTTCAGCTTGTTGCGGATCTGGTCGGCGGACACCGCGTCGAACGCCTCGGCGCAGTCGCCGCCCTGGAGGAGGAACGCCTCTCCCTTGGCGACGGCCGCCATCCGGGCGCGCAGCTGGTCGCACTCGCCCGCGAAGACGAGCGGCGGATACGACTCGAGGTCCGCGATCACTGCGCGCAGAGCCTCGGGGTCGGGGTACTCGGGCTGCTGCGCCGCGGGCAGGTTTCGCCAGGTGTTGCCAGCGCTCGTGCTGGTCTTAGCGTTCACGGTCACGACGTCCACATTACGGGGTCGGCCGCCCCGTCCATCCCGCAGCTCACCAAGTGAGACGAGGCTGTCCCGCGCCGCCCGCCGCCGGCGCCGCCGATGCGCTAGGGTCGGGGCATGCTCGCGCATTCGACCCAGAACCAGAACTGGTGGTGGACCGCTCGTCCGGCGGCCCGCTGACTGCGCGTTCCCAGAACTTCGCGAAGGCCGCCCGAGGGGCGGCCTTCGGCGTTTCGCGGCGGGCCCGCTCCCTCGTTCCGGTCGTCTCCCACGACACCCCGACAAGGAGCCCGGACCCGTGAACCTGCTCGGTCTGCTCGACGATCCCCGCCCGTTCGCCCTGCTGCGCCGCCGCACCCCGGGGCACGACCACGACACGGTCGAGGTCCTCGTCGGACCCGTCACGCGGCACGAGCGCCTCGCCGACCTGCCCGGCGAGGGCCTCGCCCTGGTCCCCTTCCGGCAGATCCGCGAGCGCGGCTTCGACGTCCGCGACGACGGGACACCGCTTTGTGTGCTGACCCCCGAGGAGTCCGGCACGCTGCCCCTGTCCGAGGCGCTGGAGCAGCTCCCGGACCACGCGGTGCGGGTGGCGGGCGGCGGCTTCGACGTCGGCGACGAGGAGTACGGCGAGATCGTCGGCCGGGTGCTGCGGGACGAGATCGGGCGCGGCGAGGGCGCGAACTTCGTGATCCGGCGCACGTACCGGGGCGAGATCCCCGGGTTCGGCCGGGCCGACGCCCTCGCCCTGTTCCGGCGGCTGCTGGTGAGCGAGCGGGGCGCCTACTGGACCTTCGTGGTGCACACCGGGGAGCGCACGCTGGTGGGCGCCAGCCCCGAGGTGCATGTGCGGGTGTCCGGCGGGACCGTCGTGATGAACCCGATCAGCGGGACCTACCGCTACCCCGCCGAGGGGCCCACCCCCGAGCACCTGCTCGGCTTCCTCGCCGACGGCAAGGAGATCGAGGAGCTGTCGATGGTGGTCGACGAGGAGCTGAAGATGATGTGCACCGTCGGCGACATGGGCGGTGTGGTGGTCGGGCCCCGGCTGAAGGAGATGGCCCACCTGGCGCACACCGAGTACGAGCTGCGCGGCCGGTCCACGCTGGATGTGCGCGAGGTGCTGAAGGAGACCATGTTCGCGGCCACCGTCACCGGCTCGCCGGTGCAGAACGCCTGCCGGGTGATCGAGCGGTACGAGCCCGGCGGGCGCGGCTACTACGCGGGCGCGCTGGCGCTGCTCGGCCGGGACGCGGGCGGCGCCCAGACCCTGGACTCGCCCATCCTCATCCGCACCGCCGACATCGACGCGGCCGGCCGGCTGCGGGTGCCGGTCGGGGCCACGCTGGTGCGCGGCTCGGACCCGGCGGGCGAGGTGGCGGAGACCCATGCCAAGGCGGCCGGGGTGCTCGCCGCGCTGGGCGTGCGGCCCGCCCGTCCGCGGGCGGAGCGGGCACGTCCCCGGCTGGCCGACGACCCCCGGGTGCGGGCCGCGCTGGACGGGCGGCGGGCCTCGCTCGCGCCGTTCTGGCTGCGGATGCAGCAGCGGTCCGCCGAGCTGACCGGGCACGCCCTGGTGGTGGACGGGGAGGACACCTTCACCGCGATGCTCGCGCATGTGCTGCGCTCCGGCGGCCTGGAGGTGACCGTCCGGCGCTACGACGAGCCGGGGCTGCGCGAGACGGTGCTCGGGCACGAGGGGCCGCTGGTGCTCGGGCCCGGCCCCGGCGACCCCTCCGACCTCGGCGATCCGAAGATGCGCCTGCTGCGCGCCCTGACCGCCGAGGCGCTGGCATCGCACCGGCACGGGGTGCTCGGGGTCTGCCTCGGGCACGAGCTGATCGCGGCCGAGCTGGGGCTGGAGATCGTCCGCAAGCAGGTGCCCCACCAGGGCGCGCAGACCAGGATCGACCTGTTCGGGCGGCCGGAGACGGTCGGCTTCTACAACAGCTTCGTGGCGCACTGCGACGACGAGGCGGCCGCGGAACTGGCCGCGCACCGGGTGGAGGTGAGCCGCGACCCCTCGGGCGAGGTGCACGCCCTGCGCGGCCCGGGCTTCGCGGGCGTGCAGTTCCACCCGGAGTCGGTGCTGACGCTGAACGGGGCGGCGATCGTCCGTGAGCTGATCGGTCAGCTGCGCGGCACCAGCACGTTCTCCGAGCGGCGGCCTGCGGTGTAGTCGAGGACGTTGCGCACCGTGGTCTCGATGATCTCGGTGACGGCGTCCACGGTGTAGTACGCCTGGTGCGAGGTGACCAGCACGTTCGGGAAGGTGACGAGGCGGGCCAGGACGTCGTCCTCGACGGGGGTGAGGGACTTGTCGAGGAAGAACAGGCCCGCCTCCGCCTCGTACACGTCGAGGCCGATGCCGGTGAAGCGGCCGGCGCGCAGCTCGTCGACGAGCGCGGCGGTGTCGATGAGGCCGCCGCGGCTGGAGTTGATCAGGACGGCGTCGTCCCGCATGGCCTTCAGGGCGGGCCCGTCGATGAGCCTGCTGGTCTCCGGCACCAGCGGCACGTGCAGGCTGACCAGGTCGGACTCGGCCAGCAGCCGTTCCTTGGGCACATAGGTCATGCCGAGGTCCAGGCAGGCGGGGTTCTCGGCGACGTCCCAGCCGAGCAGCCGCATGCCGAAGCCGTGGGCGATGCGGGCGAAGGCCTCGCCGATCCGTCCGGTGCCGAGGATGCCGGCGGTGCGGCCGTGCATGTCGCGGCCCATCAGGCCGTCGAGGCGGAAGTCGAAGTCGCGGGTGCGCCGGGAGGCGCGCACGATCCGGCGGTTGACGGCCATGGCGAGCGCCCAGGCGAACTCGGCCACGGAATAGGGCGAGTAGTACTTCACCCGGGCGACCGTCAGGCCGAGCCGTTCGGCGACGTCGAGGTCGATGTTGTTGAAGCCGGTGGAGCGCTGGGCGATCATCCGGGTGCCGCCGGCCGCGAGGCAGTCCAGCACCTCGGGGCCGAGGTCGCAGTTGACGCTGGTGGAGATCGCCTCGTGGCCGGCCGCGATGGGGGCGGTGTCGGCGTTGAGGAAGACGTCGAGGCAGCGCACCTCGTGGTGGCCCCGGAAGGCCTTCGCCAGCAGGGGTGTCTCGTCGGCCTGCACGCCGAACGCCAGGATCTCCACGGGTGCCCTCCGGGGGTCGTACCGGGTCTGCTGCCTGCTCCGTCACCAGTCTGCCGCCGGCTGCGTGTCCGGTCTGCGTCCCATGGTCCCTGGTCCGCCGCCGTACGGCCCGTGAACATGCGGGCATCAGCCGAAGAAGAACACGCGGGTGTCAGCCGAAGAAGACGCCGGCCTCCTGGTACAGCGCCGGGTCGACGGTCTTCAGGCGGGCGGTGGCGGCGGCGAGCGGCACGCGCACGATGTTCGTGCCGCGCAGGGCGACCATCGTGCCGAAGTCGCGGTCGCGCACACAGTCGATGGCGTGCAGGCCGAAGCGGGTGGCGAGCCAGCGGTCGAAGGCGCTGGGCGTGCCGCCGCGCTGGATGTGCCCGAGGACGGTGGTGCGGGCCTCGTGGCCGGTCCGCTTCTCTATCTGTTTCGCCAGCCACTCCCCGATGCCCGACAGCCGCACATGCCCGAAGGAGTCCAGCGACTGGTCCTTGAGCACCAGGTCGCCGTCCTTGGGCACGGCCCCCTCGGCGACCACCACGATCGGCGCGTAGGAGGCCTTGAAGCGGGAGGTCACCCAGGCGCACACCTGGTCGATGTCGAAGGGCTGCTCGGGGATCAGGATGACGTTGGCGCCGCCGGCGAGTCCGGAGTGCAGGGCGATCCAGCCGGCGTGACGGCCCATCACCTCCACGACCAGGACCCGCATGTGGGACTCGGCGGTGGTGTGCAGCCGGTCGATGGCCTCGGTGGCGATGTTGACGGCGGTGTCGAAGCCGAAGGTGTAGTCGGTGGCGGACAGGTCGTTGTCGATGGTCTTGGGGACGCCCACGCAGGGGATGCCGTGCTCGTCGGCGAGCAGCGCGGCCACGCCGAGGGTGTCCTCGCCGCCGATGGTGATGAGGGCGTCGATCTCCCGCCGCCGCAGGGTGTCCTGGATGCGGCGGATGCCGTCCTCCTCGTTCAGCGGGTTGGTGCGGGAGGAGCCGAGGACGGTGCCGCCGCGGGGCAGGATGCCGCGGACGGCCGGGATGCCGAGGGGGACGGTGCGGTCCTGCAGCGGGCCCCGCCAGCCGTCCCGGAAGCCGGTGAAGGTGCAGCCGTACTCCTGGACGCCCTTGCGGACGACGGCCCGGATGACCGCGTTGAGGCCGGGGCAGTCGCCGCCCCCGGTCAGTACTCCGACGCGCATGGCACAGTCCCTTCGCCGCAGGTGCCTGACGAAGGGTCAGTGTGACCCGCGTCTCACGCGTCGTCGAGGCCGCGTTCGATGGCGTAGCGGACGAGCTCCACGCGGTTGTGCAGCTGGAGCTTGCCGAGGGTGTTCTGCACGTGGTTCTGCACGGTGCGGTGGGAGATGACGAGCCGTTCGGCGATCTGCTTGTAGCTCAGCCCCTTGGCGACCAGGCGCAGCACCTCGGTCTCCCGCTCGGTCAGCCGGGGCGCCCTGGACCTCTCCTCGTCGGGGGCGGGCGCCGGTTCGGAGGCGAGGCGCCGGTACTCGCCGAGGACCAGCCCGGCCAGGCCCGGGGTGAACACCGGGTCGCCGGCGGCGGTGCGGCGGACCGCGTCCTGCAGCTCCTCGGTGGACGCCGACTTCAGCAGATAGCCGGTCGCGCCCGACTTCACCGCCTCCAGCACGTCGGCGTGCTCCCCGCTCGCCGACAGCACCAGCACCCGTATCGCCGGGTTGCCGGCCACGACCTCCTTGCAGACCTGGACGCCGGGCTTTCCGGGCAGGTTCAGGTCGAGGACCAGCACGTCGGGGGCGGTGGCCTTGGCACGGCGGACCGCCTGGTCGCCGTCGCCGGCCGTGGCGACCACCTCGAAGCCCGACTCGGACAGGTCGCGGGCGACCGCGTCGCGCCACATCGGGTGGTCGTCGACCACCATGACCTTGACCGGCCCGCCGCCTTCGTTCGTGTCCGTCATCTCCGTTCCGCCTTCCCCCGTGCGTCCTTCGTCTCGTCCGGGCCGTTCCCGGCCCTGGGAATCCTCAGCTCGACCTCCGTGCCCTGGCCGGGCACCGACACCACGTCCGCGCTGCCGCCCAGGTCGCGCAGCCGGCCCCGGATGGACAGGGCCACCCCGAGCCGGCCCTCGCCCTCGGCCTGGGCGAGCCGGCCCTCGGGGATGCCGGGCCCGTCGTCGCGGACGGTGACGATCACCTCGTCCGGCTCGTCCTCGACCAGGATCCAGGCCCGCGCCTGCTCCCCGGCGTGCTTGCGCACGTTGTCCAGGGCCGCGCCGACGGCTGCGGCCACCTCCCGCGCCGCGGCCGGTGCCAGCCGCACCGGCGCGCCCGGCTCGGCGAGGCTGACCCGGGCGCCGGCGTACGGGGCGAGCAGGGCCCGCAGATCGGCCGGTTCGTCCCCGGTGTCCTCGTCGGGCTCCTCCACGGTGCGCACCACCGCTCCCTCGGCGGCGTCCTCCGAGGCCCGGGACACCGGCACCAGGCCGCCGGAGACCAGGGTGCGCAGCGCCACCTCCTGCTCGCCGGCCAGCCGGCCCAGTTCGGCCGCCTCGCCGCCGATCACCGCGCCGCGCCGCTGCACCATGGCGAGCACCTGGAGCACGCCGTCGTGGATGTCCCGGGCGAGCCGCTCCCGCTCGCGGGTCGCGGCCTCGATCTCCAGGGCGCGGGCGAGGGTGCGCTCGGAGGCGCGGGCCACCTCGACGACGTAGCCGATGGCGATGGAGGCGACCCACACCAGGATCACGTTGTGCACGGTGTCGCGGGCCGGGCTGCCGCGTTCGATCAGGTTGACCACGGCGACGAGGCTGGAGGCGAGCGCCGCCCAGCGCCAGCCGCCCTTGATGGCGAAGGCCAGCACCGAACCGGCGGTCCATATCGACGGCAGGGTCGGCCCGCCGGACTCGATCCGCTCCGGCGAGTCGGCGACCAGGGTGAGCAGGATGCCGGACAGCGCGATGGTGAGGTCGGCGGCGAGGAAGCCCTTGGTGCAGCTCGCCGCGTTCTGCACCCGGGGCAGCGTGGCCAGCGTCCACACCGCGAGCACCCCGTAGTAGGCGATGGCGACCCAGGGGCGGGCGAACTTCTCGTGCGCGGTGACGAACAGACCGATGGCGTACACCATGGTGAGCACGCGGTACGCGGTCAGGGCACGCCACAGCGGCAGCTCGACCGACATCCTCATGACCCGCTCGCGCTTGGCCAACTCCCCCACCCCCGATCGGAGGGCCCGAAGCCTACTCCGACTGCCGCTGTTCCTTCGCCGCCTGCGCGAGCTTGGCCTTGGCCGCCTTCTCGGCCTTGGCCGCCTCGGCGAGCTGCCGCTTCATGGCGGTGGCGTACATGTCGACGTACTCCTGGCCGGACAGCTTCATGATCTCGTACATGACCCCGTCGGTCACCGCGCGCAGCACGAAACGGTCGTGCTCCATGCCCTGGTAGCGGCTGAAGTCCAGCGGCTTGCCGATCCGGATGCCCGGGCGCATCAGCTTCGGGACGATCTTCCCGGGCGGCTGGATCTTCTCCGTGTCGATCATGGCCACCGGGATCACGGGCGCGCCCGTGGCGAGCGCCACCCGGGCCAGGCCGCCGGGCTTGCCGCGGTAGAGGCGGCCGTCGGGCGAGCGAGTCCCCTCGGGGTAGATGCCGAACAGCTCGCCGCGCTGAAGCACCTCGATGCCGCTCTTCACGGCGGCCTCACCGGCGCCGCGCGCCCCGGAGCGGTCCACGGGCAGCTGGCCCACGCCCTTGAAGAAGGCGGCGGTGAGCCGGCCCTTGACTCCCGGTGTGGTGAAGTACTCGGCCTTGGCGATGAAGGTGACCTTGCGGTCCAGCACAGCCGGCAGGAAGAACGAGTCGGAGAACGACAGGTGGTTGCTGGCCAGGATCGCGGGACCCTCGGCGGGGACGTTCTCCAGGCCTTCCACCCAGGGCCTGAAGGCGAGCCTGAGCGGCCCCCCGATGGTCACCTTCATCGCGCCGTACAACAACCGAGTGCCTCCTGTGTGTGTCGCTCAGACCTTAACCCCAAGCTCAGCGGAAGGCTCCGACGGCCCTGGTCGGTGTCAGTGCGGTCGCGTACGGTGAAGGTCCTGCAACCGCCGTCCCAGGAACAGGAGGCCGACGTGCCGCTCCTGACCGGAGCCGAGCCGTATCACCACCAGGGCGGCGAGACCGCCGTTCTCCTCTGCCACGGCTTCACGGGATCGCCCGCGTCGCTGCGCCCGTGGGCGGCGCATCTGGCCGGGCAGGGCCTGACGGTCTCGCTGCCGCTGCTGCCCGGGCACGGCACGCGCTGGGAGGACCTGCGGGTCACCGGCTGGCAGGACTGGTACGCGGAGGTGGACCGCGAGCTGCGGCTGCTGCGGGAGCGGTGCGAGCGGGTGTTCGTGGCCGGTCTGTCGATGGGCGGCGCGCTGGCCCTGCGGCTGGCGGCCCGGCACGGCGACGCGGTGAGCGGGGTGATGGTCGTCAACCCGGCCAACCGGGTGCACGGTCTCGGGGCGCACGCCCTGCCCGTGCTGCGGCATCTGGTGCCCGCCACCAGGGGCATCGGCAGCGACATCGCCAAGCCGGTGGAGCGGGAGCCCGGGTACGACCGGGTGCCGCTGCACGCGGCGCACTCCCTGCGCACGTTCCTGCGGCTGGTGGACCGGGAGCTGCCCCAGGTCACGCAGCCGCTGCTCTTGCTGCGCAGCCCGCAGGACCATGTGGTGCCGCCGGCCGACCCGGCCCGGATCCTCGCCCGGATCTCCTCGACGGACGTCACCGAGGTCCTGCTGGAACAGAGCTACCACGTGGCGACGTCGGACTACGACGCGGCGCGGATCTTCGAGGAGAGCACTGCGTTCATCGGCCGGCTCGCGCCTGGAGCCGTCAAGGAGCCCGGTCTCGGCAAGGAAGGGACGACCGCAGGTGGCTGAGCACGACTCGGAGCGCGAGGAGCGCGAGGACCGCGAGGACCGCGAGGACCGCGAGGACCGCGAGGACCGCGAGGACCGCGAGGACCGCGAGGACCGCGAGGACCGCGAGGACCGCGAGGACCGCGAGGACCGTGAGCCCGGGGAGCAGAACGTCCCCTTCGACGAGGAGGCCGCGTGGGCGGCGATCGTCGCCGGGTACGGCGAGGAGCCGCCGGACCCGCCCGGCGCCAAGCCCTTCAAGTCGGTGGAGGACCTGGCGCTGCTGGAGTCCGACACCAACGGCGAGAGCGCGGCGGACCCAGAGGCGCCCAAGCAAGAGGCGCCGAAGAAGACGGAGGGCGGACCGGCCAGGCCGCTCGGCAGCTCGGTCGCCTTCGCCCCCGGTGTCGGCCCGCGCGACTACAGCGTGCCCGAGCCGTCCGACGACGACCTCGACGAGAGCGACGAGGGCCACTTCGTGCCGCCGGAGCCGCCCCCGCTGCCGGAGGCCGACACCACCGCCAGGTTCGCCTGGCTGGGAGTGCTGGGCAGTCCGGTGCTGCTCCTGCTGGCGGTGGTGCTGGGCTGGGAGATGTCGTGGTGGCTGACCACGGCGACCATCGGCGGCTTCCTGGGCGGCGTCGCCACCCTGGTGATGCGGATGCGCACGGACGACGAGGAGGACGACGACCCGGGGCGCGGCGCGGTCGTCTAGCCACTGCTGATCGGCCCGCCGCGGGCGGGCCCGCCGCTCACCCCGCCGGGACCCTGAGCGCGGCCAGCACCGGCAGGTGGTCGCTGGCCGCCCTGAGGTCCGCCTCGGTCACCCCGGGGTGCCCCGTGGGGACGCCGCAGCCCAGGACCTCGATGCCCTTGGTCGCGAAGATCGCGTCGATGCGCTGGTAGGGGTTGCCCGGCGTCCAGGTGTGCTCCGTGCCCCAGGGGGCGGTGGCCCAGCAGTCCTGGAGCTCGGCGGCCAGCCGGCGGAAGGTGCGGCCGTCCGGGCGTTCGTTGAGGTCGCCGCCGGCGATCGCGTGCTCGGTGCCCAGGGCCGCCAGCCGGTCCAGGAGCATGCCGCCCTGCTCGTACCGCTCGTTCGTGTCCAGGGACAGATGGCAGCTGAGCACGCCGAGGCGGGCCCCGGCGAAACGGACGACGGCGGTGGCGAAGCCGCGCCGGTGCAGGCCGGGGGTGAGCGGGAGCAGGACGTCCTCGGTGCGCTCGGCCGTCGCCCTGAGCGAGCAGAGGATCGCCGGGCCGGCAGCGGTGGCGCCTCCGGTGAGGATCACCAGGTCGGCGGCGTGGGCGAGCTGGGCGAGCTTCTTGCGCCAGCGGAAGAAGCGGGGGGCCTCCTGGACCAGGACCAGGTCGGGGGCGCATGCCTTGATGACCCGGGCCAGGGCGGCCGTGTCGTCGCGCAGCGAGCGGACGTTGTAGCTCAGCACGCGGAGAAGGGGAGAACCGTCCGGCTCGGTGCGGGAGTTGGGCAGCGGCTCCATGCGGATCAATGTACGCCCGCGGACCGGGGCGCGAGGTCGTGCGCCGGTGCCGGTGCGTCGCGCCCGGCCGCGCAGTCCCCGCGCCCCTGAAGGTACGGCAGTCGCCTTGTGGTCCCGTGGTCTCCTGGACGGCGTTACATGACCGGGTCGGGCTCGCGGGCCAGGTCCGCCGCGCCCACCAGGCCCGCCTTGTTGCCCAGCTGGGCGGCGAGGACCTCGGCCACCGGGCGCCAGTTGCCGCCCACCAGCCAGCGCTTGTAGGACTTGCGGATCGGGCCGAGGACCAGCTCGCCCTCGTCGGAGAGGCCGCCGCCGACGATGAACGCCGAGGGGTCGAAGAGCGAGGCCAGGTCGGCGAGGCCCGCGCCGACCCAGCGGGCCAGCTCGCGGTAGGAGTCGATGGCGACCCGGTCGCCCTGGCGGGCGGCCATGGAGATGTGCTTGCCCTCGATGCCGTCCGGGGTGCCGTCGCCCAGGGAGAGCAGCAGCTCCGCGTTCTCCGGGGTGGCGTTGGCGCGCTGCTTGGCGTAGCGGACCAGGGCGCGGCCGGAGGCGTACTGCTCCCAGCAGCCCTGCGAGCCGCAGCCGCACAGCAGGCCGTCCGGCACCATGCGGACGTGGCCGAACTCGGCCGCCACGCCGAAGTGGCCGCGGCGCAGCTTGTTGCCGATGATGATGCCGCCGCCGAGGCCGGTGCCGAGCGTGATGCAGATGACGTTGCGGTGTCCCTTGCCCGCGCCGAACTTGTACTCGCCCCAGGCCGCTGCGTTGGCGTCGTTCTCCACGACGACCGGGAGGCCCACCCGGGCCTCGACCTTCTGCTTCAGCGGCTCGTTGCGCCAGTGGATGTTGGGCGCGAAGTACACCTCGGAACGCTGACGGTTGACGTAGCCGGCCGCACCGATTCCCACGCCGACGATGTCGTGTCCCGCGCGCGCTCCCTCCACCGCGGAGGAGATGGCGTCCACGATTCCCTCGGGCGTGCCCGGGGTCGGCACCTTGTGGGTCGAGAGGATGTTGCCTTCCTCGTCGACCACGCCGGCCGCGATCTTCGTGCCGCCGATGTCGACGCCGATGGTGAGTCCCATGAATCCCTCAGTTTCGGTCGAGCCCCGCTACCGCCCACGGTACCCGAGGCGCTGCCCCGGATTTCGCGGCGCCCGTACGGTGAACGGGTTCCGAGGGACCGGCTCCCCTTCGGGCCCCCTCAGTCCAGATCGATGCGCTCGCCGGGCCCGGACTCGTCCCCGCGGTCGCGCCGCTCGGTGACGTCGCGGGCGTCGCGCCGGCCACCGGAGGTCCAGCGGCGCTCCTGGCCCTGCACGGCGGAGCGGTAGGCGGCGAGCAGCTCGCCGCCGGCCGCGGCGAGGTGGTCGAAGACGTCCGGATTGCGTTCGATGACCGGTTCCACCGCGGCTTTGGCCTGCTCCACGACCTGGCGCACGACCTGCTGCGCGGCGGGCCCGGCGACGGCGCCGAGCAGCGGCGACTGCAGGCCGGAGAGCTTCTCGGCCACGGTGTCGACGAGCTTCTTCAGCTCCTCGGCGGCGGAGCCCGGGGGCGGTCCGTGCTGAGCGCGGCGGCGGGCCTTCTCCGCCTCGAGGTCCTCGGCGACGGCGGTCGCCCAGGCGTCCGGGTCGGCCTCCCGGGGCCGGCCGGCGGCGGGTGCGTCCACCACGGGAACATCTTCGACGGGGACGTCCTCGACAGGGACGTCCTCGGCGGGGGCCTTGTCCGCCCGTGCGTCGTCCGGGGCCTCGTCCCCTGCGTGGTCGCGAGCGCCGTCGCGTGCGTCGTCGGGCGGGGGGAGCTGTTCGCTCATGACGGACTCCTGACTACGGTGAGCCCCTCCGACGTTACCCGAACGGCCGCACGGCCATCACCGGCCGCGCGGCCACAGCGCCGGATCCGGCCGGAACCGGATGCGCAGCTCGCCCTCGCGCAGGGAGGCCCCGTCCACGGTGCAGCGGCGCAGCGCCGACGGCAGCGGAACGGTCCTGCGGAAGGGGCCCGCGGTGACCGCGAGTTCGTCGCCGCGCCGGATCAGGTCCAGGTCCTCGCGGCGGGCGCCGGGCAGCGGGATGTGCCAGACCAGCACCCCGTCCTCGGCGAGCCGGTCGGTGACCGGCCACCGGACCCGGCCGGGCGCGGCATCGGCGCCGGGCAGGCCCAGCTCGGCGAGGTCGTCCAGGCCGCGCGGATCCCGGCCGAGATGCGGGACGGCATGGACCCGGTGGGTCTCCCGCCACTCCTCCAGCACCTTGCGCTGCTGGGCGACCGGAGTGGCCAGCCAGGCGTCCGCCCCATGCTCCGGCAGGACCCGGCTGGCGATCAGCAGATCGGTGCGCAGACCGCGCAGGGCCAGGCCGAGCGTGGCGGTGCGGACCGCGTCGGCACCGGCCGGACCGGGCTCGGCGACCAGACGGACGGAGGTGCCGGGATCGGCGAGCACCGCCTCGGCGGCGCCGAGCTCGACATCCCACCGGGCCGCCGTCTCGTACAGCCACTCGGCGGGCAGCGGGACTCCGGCCAGCCGCCCGAGCACCGGGCGCAGCGCACGGGCGGCCTGCCGCTCGGGCGGCAGCAGCCGGCGCAGACAGCGCCGCAGCTCCTCGGGGAGAGCGAGCAGTTCCAGGGCGCGGGCGAAGGGAGGCAGGTCGACGACGAGCACATCGTGCTCCTCGGCCGGCGCGGCATCCCGCAGCGCCCGCAGCAGCGCCAGTTCCCCGGCGCCGGGCAGCGGGGTGATCTCCTCGGGGTCCAGGCGGGAGGCGCCGAGCAGGTCGAGGACGGAGGCGGCACGCTCCTGCAGGGCGGCGAGGTCGTCCCGGAAGCCGGCGGCGGCATCCAGGAAGCGGGTGGTCAGCCCCGGGACGGCCCCGGTACCGAGCACCGGGGTCAGCGTGTCGGTCCGGTCGGTGGCCAGCAGCAGCGTCCGGGCGCCCGCACGGGCCGCGGCAACGGCGGTGGCGGCGGCAACGGTCGTACGTCCACTGCCCCCCGGCCCGGTGATCAGGAGGGTGCGCATGAACGTGAACGGTAACGGACCCCAGTCCCTTGGAACGCCGGGCCACCCACTCAGGGGCGCGGGGAACCGCGCACCTCACCGGAACACCGGGCACCTGCCAACCAGGGCGACTGCACTTCCCCCAGGGGCGCGGGGAACCGCGCACATCACCCGCACACCGGGCACCTGACGCCCAAGGCGACTGCCCTCACCCAAGGGGCGCGGGGAACTGCGCGACCAGCCCCCACCCGGCCGCAGCCGACCACGACCGGCCGACGGACGACCCTCATCAAACCGGCAGACGCGCCGAGGCTCAGACCCCCGACTCCACCCGCTTCTTCAACCCCGCCAGCGCCCGGTCGATGATGACCTTCTCCGCCTTCCGCTTGATCATCCCCAGCATCGGAATCTTCACATCGACCGTCAGCTGATACGTGACCTCGGTGGAACCGCTCCCCGTCGGCTTCAGGACGTACGACCCGTCGAGAGCCCGCAGCATCTGCGACTTCACCAGCGTCCAGGAAACCTCGTGCTCCCCGCTCCACGTGTACGCCAGCGTCTGATCGTCCTTGATCGCCCCCGCGTCCATGACGAGGCGCACCTGCTCGGCGCGGCCCTGGTCGTCCTTCTTGAGGACCTCCGCCTCCTTCACCTCACCGGTCCACTCCGGGTACCGGGCGAAGTCGGCGATCACCCCCATGACCTCGGCCGGTGCCGCCTCGATCGTGATGCTCGAGCTGGTGTGTTCCGCCATCGCCGTGGCTCCTCCGGATGCGGGCCGTGTCGGATCGCCGTGCGCAAGCTGCACGCGCACGTTCGGTGCAGCGTGAAGGCTACCGCGCGCCGGTCCGGCCGAACTCACCCGACCTGGGACATCGCGTCACCACTCGAGCACCCAGGGCCGCCCGGTGCCCGCGAAATGGCCGACATTCACGCACTCGGTGGCTCCGATCCGCATGCGCCGGACCAGCGGCTGGTGCACATGCCCGAACAGCGCGTACCGCGGCCGGGTGCGCCGGATCGCGTCCAGCAGGGCCCGGCTGCCGCGCTCGAAGCGGCGCGCCACGGTGTCGTAGACCAGCTCCGGGACCTCCGGCGGGATGTGGGTGCACAGCACGTCGACCTCGCCGACCGCCTCGATCTTCGCCGCGTACTCCTCGTCGCTGATCTCGTACGGAGTGCGCATCGGCGTGCGCAGGCCGCCGCCGACGAAGCCGAAGGTCCAGCCGCCGATCTCGACCCGCTCGCCGTCCAGGACGGTGGTGCCGTCGGTGGCGTACTCCGGCCACAGGGGCGGTATGTCGACATTGCCGTAGGTGGCGTACGTCGGGGTGGGGAACGCGGCGAACAGCTCGGCGTACTGCTTGCGCACCGCCTTCTCGATGGCCGCCGCCCGGTCCATGCCGATACCGGCCCACAGCCGTCTGCCGAACTCGCGCGCCTCCTCGAAGCGGCGCGCGGTGCGCAGCTCCACGATGCGGTCGGCGTTCTCCACGCCGAACAGGTCGGGGAAGATGCCGCGCGAGTGGTCGGCGTAGTCGAGGAAGAGCACCAGGTCACCCAGGCAGATCAGGGCGTCGGCGCCCTCCCCGGCCCGGGCCAGGTCGCGCACGTTGCCGTGCACGTCGCTGACCACATGGACACGCGTCCTCCGGTTTCCGCCAGGTGTGGATGCCATGAAGATGCAGCGTACTTGTGCAGACCCTGGGGCCGGGACCTGCGCTTACTGGCTCGTCGGGAGCGGGGTGGACTACTGTGCGCTTGGGAACCCCAACCTGTGTGACGCAGCGAACATCTCGCCGGGCCCCCTGTCGTAGAAGCCATACCGGCGGGTAACGTCCGGGCAGTCCAGTCGTGCTCGGGATTTCAACTTCTGAATGTCGCGAGCACTCCCGAGCCTTGGACCGCACCGTCGCATCGCACACCGTCGTGGCGTCGGCGCCCTAAGAGGAGCAGCAGTCTTGCGCGAGTTCAGCCTTCCGGCTTTGTACGAGGTCCCAGCGGACGGCAATCTGGCCGACATCGTCCGCAGAAACGCCGCGCAGCACCCGGATGTCGCCGTCATCGCCCGTAAGGTCGCCGGGGCCTGGCAGGACGTGACCGCCACCGCCTTCTTCGCGGAGGTGCGGGCGGCCGCCAAGGGTCTGATCGCGGCGGGCATCCAGCCCGGCGACCGCGTCGGCCTGATGTCCCGCACCCGCTACGAGTGGACGCTGCTGGACTTCGCGATCTGGAGCGCCGGCGCGATCACCGTGCCGGTGTACGAGACCAGCTCACCGGAGCAGGTGGCGTGGATCCTCGGCGACTCGGGTGCCACCGCCTGCCTGGTGGAGCTCGACGCCCATGCCGCCGCCGTGGAGTCGGTGCGCGACCGGCTGCCCGAGCTGAAGCACGTGTGGCAGATCGAGGCGGGCGCGCTGGAGGAGCTGGGGCGTCTGGGGCAGGGCGTCACCGAGGAGACGGTCGACGAGCGCAGCTCGGTCGCCAAGGCCGACGACCCGGCGACCATCGTCTACACCTCCGGCACCACCGGCCGCCCCAAGGGCTGTGTGCTCACCCACCGCAGCTTCTTCGCCGAGTGCGGCAACATCGTGGAGCGGCTGCGTCCGCTGTTCCGCACCGGCGAGTGCTCGGTGCTGCTGTTCCTGCCGCTGGCGCACGTCTTCGGCCGCCTGGTGCAGATCGCGCCGATGATGGCGCCGATCAAGCTGGGCTGTGTGCCGGACATCAAACAGCTCACGGACGAGCTGGCCGCCTTCCGGCCGACGCTGGTGCTGGGTGTGCCGCGGGTCTTCGAGAAGGTCTACAACTCGGCGCGGGCCAAGGCGCAGGCCGAGGGCAAGGGCAAGATCTTCGACAAGGCCGCCGACACGGCGATCGCCTACAGCCAGGCGCTGGACACCCCGTCCGGCCCGGCGCTGGGCCTGAAGATCAAGCACAAGGTGTTCGACAAGCTCGTCTACGGCAAGCTGCGGGCGGTGCTGGGCGGACGCGGCGAGTACGCCATCTCCGGCGGCGCCCCGCTGGGCGAGCGGCTCGGCCACTTCTTCCGCGGCATCGGCTTCACTGTGCTGGAGGGCTACGGCCTGACCGAGTCCTGCGCGGCGACCGCCTTCAACCCGTGGGACCGGCAGAAGATCGGCACGGTCGGTCAGCCGCTGCCGGGGTCCGTGGTGCGGATAGCCGACGACGGCGAGGTGCTGCTGCACGGCGAGCACCTGTTCAAGGAGTACTGGAACAACCCGGCCGCCACGGCCGAGGCGCTGGCCGACGGCTGGTTCCACACCGGGGACATCGGCACCCTGGACGAGGACGGCTACCTGCGGATCACCGGGCGCAAGAAGGAGATCCTGGTGACGGCGGGCGGCAAGAACGTCGCGCCGGCGGTGATCGAGGACCGGATCCGGGCGCACGCGCTGGTCGCGGAGTGCATGGTGGTGGGCGACGGGCGGCCGTTCGTGGGCGCGCTGGTCACCATCGACGAGGAGTTCCTGGCCCGCTGGTGCGAGGAGAACGGCAAGCCGGCCGGCTCCACGGCGGCGTCGCTGCGGGACGATCCGGATCTGATCGCGGCGATCCAGAAGGCGATCGACGACGGCAATGCGGCGGTGTCGAAGGCGGAGTCGGTGCGGAAGTTCCGGATTCTGCCGGCGCAGTTCACGGAGGAGTCGGGGCATCTGACTCCGTCGCTGAAGCTGAAGCGGAACGTTGTTGCGAAGGATTACGCGCACGAGATCGAGGCGATCTACGCGAAGTAGTCCTTCGGGATTGTGCAGGTTTGCGGCGCCCTCGGGAGTTTTCCCGGGGGCGCCGTTTTGCCGCGTTCAGCGCCGTTGTGGTTTGTCGTGGTGGGCGGATGCGGGTGGGGTGGGGCTGGGCGCGCAGTTCCCCGCGCCCCTGGGGGGAGTTGGCCCGCCGCCGGGTTTCAGGTGGTCGGTGGGCAGGGCCCGGTCCCGGGCGCCCCTTGGCCGCCGTCGGGGAGTGCGGGTGGGGTGGGGCTGGGCGCGCGGTTCCCCGCGCCCCTGGGGGGAGTTGGCCCGGCGCCGGGTTTCAGGTGGTCGGTGGGCAGGGCCCGGTCCCGGGTGCCCCTTGGCCGCCGTCGGGGAGTGCGGGTGGGGTGGGGCTGGGCGCGCAGTTCCCCGCGCCCCTAAGGGTGTTGGGCGCGCCCGGGGTTGCAGGTGGTCCCCGCGGCCCTGGGGGGAGTTGCTCTACAGCAGGGTTTTGAGGCGCTCGGCGAGGAGGTCCCAGCGCCAGCGTTCCTCCACCCAGGAGCGGCCTCGGTCGCCCATGCGGCGGCGGAGGTCCGGGTCGGCGAGGAGGGTGATGATGCGGTCGGCGGTCTGGGTCTCGTCGCCGCCGCGGACGACCCAGCCGGTCTCGCCGTCGAGGACCGCGTCCGGGGCGCCGCCGGAGTCGCCGGCGACGACGGGCAGGCCGGTGGCGGAGGCCTCCAGGTAGACGATGCCGAGGCCCTCGACGTCCAGGCCGCCGCGCCGGGTGCGGCAGGGCATGGCGAAGACGTCCCCGGCGCCGTAGTGGGCGGGCAGCTCCTCCCAGGGCACCGGGCCGGTGAAGCGGACGGAGGCGGCGACACCGGTCTCACGGGCGAGCCGGCGCAGGTCCTTCTCGTAGGGGCCGCCGCCGACGATCAGCAGCACGGTGTCGGGCTCGGCCGCCAGGATCGCGGGCATCGCCCGGATCAGGGTGTCCTGGCCCTTGCGGCGCACCAGCCGGGAGACGCAGACGACGACGGGCCGGTCGGTCAGCCCGAGCCGCGCCCGGATCTCGTCGCCGCCGGACGCCGGGTGGAAGGTCTTCTCGTCGACGCCGGGCGGCAGCTGCACCATCCGGGAGGCGGCCTCGGGCGTCAGTGCCGTGGCGATGCGCGAGCGGGTGTACTCGCCGAGGTAGGTGATCGTGTCCGTGGACTCGCCGATGCGGCGCAGCAGCTGCCGGGCGGCGGGCAGCTGGGCCCAGCCGGCCTCGTGGCCGTGGGTGGTGGCCACGATCCGCTCGGCGCCCGCGCGGCGCAGCGCCGGTGCCATCAGCCCGAGCGGGGCCGCCGCGCCGAACCACACCGAGGTGCAGCCGTGCTCGCGCAGCAGGCCGACGGCCCGCCGGGTGGCGCCGGGGGTCGGCAGCAGCATCGTCGTGCGGTCGCGTACGACGGTGAAGGGCTGCTCGGCGTCGAAGGCGGCGGTGGCCGCGATGCCCTCCCGGGAGCGCTTCCAGGTGGAGGCGTAGACGACCAGCCGGTCCGGGTCCAGGCGCAGCGCCATGTTGTGCAGGAAGGCCTGGATGCCGCCGGGGCGGGGCGGGAAGTCGTTGGTCACGATCAGGGTCTTGTGCATCGCCGCCGACCCTAGCCGACCCGGTCGGAGCCGGGCTTGCTGGATCCCGCACAGCTTCTCGGGACATCATGGGCCGGTCAGCAGCCCCCGGAGCGACGGGACGAGATCACGTGAAGACGACGGCCGCACGGGGGGCAGCCCTCGCCGGGCTCCTGACCGTCTGGGGTCTCACCCGCGCCGCGCTGCTGCTGTTCGTCCTGAAGGTGATCACCTTCCCCGGCCCGGACGTCACCAGCGACGTCTCCGTGATCTACCAGCGCTGGTACGGCGTCCTGGGCGACCGAACGTTCCCGCTGGACGACGTCACCTGGCAGTACCCGCCCGCCGCCGCCCTGGCGATCCTCTCCCCCGGCCTGCTGCCGTTCCTCGAGTACGCCACCGCGTTCTTCGTGCTGGCCTGCGTCGCCGACGCGGTCACGCTGGCCCTGCTGGTGCACGCGGGCCGGCGGGCCGGACGGTCCGGCCGCGGGGCGTGGATGTGGGTGGCGGGGGTGCCGCTGCTCGGGCCGACGGTGTACGCCCGCTACGACGTGATGGTGACCGCGGTGGCGGTCGCCGCGGTGGTCGCCGGCGCCCGGCACCCGCGGCTGATGGGGGCGCTCGCCGGGTTCGGGGCGATGCTGAAGGTGTGGCCGGCGATGCTGCTGCTCGGGGCGCGCCGGCGCCGCACCTGGACGTCGGCGCTGGCGACGGCCGCCGCCGTCGCCGTCCTGTTCGCGATGCTGATGCCGGGCTCCTTCGCCTTCCTGACCTTCCAGCGGGACCGGGGTACCGAGGTCGAGTCGCTGGGCGCGCTGGTCTTCCATGTCGCCCGGCACCACGGCTGGGAGGGCGAGGTGCTGCTCAACTACGGCTCGGTGGAGTTCCTCGGACCGCATGTGTCCTGGGTGAGCACGGGCGCGCTCGTCCTCACCGGCCTGGCCCTGGCCTGGCTGCTGCTGTGGCGGGCGCTGGCCGCCCGCTTCGAGGCGCACACCGTCGCCGACGCGGCCTTCACGGCCGTCCTGCTGTTCACCACCACCAGCCGGGTGATCAGCCCGCAGTACATGGTGTGGCTGGTCGGTCTGGCCGCGGTGTGCCTGTGCTTCCGCAGCAGCCGCATGACGCTCCCGGCCGTCCTGGTCCTGGCCGCCTGCCCGGTCACGGTGCTGGAGTTCCCCGTCTTCTTCGCCGAGGTGGTGGCCGGCGACGCCCTCGGCATCGCCCTGCTCGCCCTGCGCAACGGCCTGCTGGTGGCCGCCACGCTGCTGGCGGCCCGCCGCCTGTGGACCGGCACCGTCCCCCGGCCCGTGCCGTCCTCCCCGGCCCCCGCTCACCGGGCCCGCACCCCCGAGGCGGGCGTCCCCTCCTCCTGAGGCCGGGTGCGCCGCAGCGGGACCATCAGCCCGGCGCACTGCACGGCCATGGCGAGCGCCGGCGCCAGCGCCACCCCGGGCAGCCCGAGTCCGGTGAGGGCGTGGGCGAGGACCAGCTGGACGGCCGTGCCGAACACGGTGATGCGCAGCAGCACGGGGGCGCCGCTGCCCTCGAGGACTCCGCCGAGCGCGATGAAGCAGGCCGTCAGCAGCTCATCTGCCGGACCGCCGCGAGCAGGCCGCGGTGCTCAGGCGCCGGCTGGAGTTCCTCGAGACCCCGTCGAGCTTCTTCTACCGGGACGGCGATCCGGTGCGGGCGGAGGAGGCGGACGACATCTTCCGGCAGGGGGTGCTGCGGGTGGCCCGGGCCACGGGCGAGGCGGAACGCGCCTGGCTGCGGGAGGCGCTCGCCGAGCTGGATCAGCCGAGTTCGGAGCGCAGGTAGTCGCGCCACTGGGCGGTGAAGGCCTCGCGGGTGGTGCCGAGGACGGTCTTCATGGCGGAATCGACCGCGCCCTCGCGCTGCCCGTGGGCGCCCACGGCGCGGTAGAACTCGCCCAGGCGGTCCTCGCCCCAGCGGTCGGCGATCAGGCGGCAGGCGAGCCAGCCGCTCTCGTAGGCGCGGGCGAGGCGGTCGGCGTCGCCGGAGAAGCCGAAGTCCTCGTCGTCGGGGAGGGCGGTGGGCAGGTCGCCGCGCCCGACGGCGTAGGCGAGCTCGGGGGCGGCCTCGGCGGGGGCGCGTGCACCGCTTCGGTAGCCGACCCAGTCGGCGAAGCCCTCGGAGAGCCACAGCGGGGTGGCGGCCGTGGTGTGGGTGCGGGTGGCGACATGGGTGGTCTCGTGGGTGAGGACCACCCGGCGGCCCGAGTCGCCGAGCAGGCCGAAGGCGTCCGGGTTGACGATGATCCGGTCCGCGGGCGCCCGTCTGCCGGTGCCGGTCTCGCCGGTGGTGACGGCGGCGATGCCCCGGTAGGAGGAGGCGGGCGAGTTCAGCAGGCCCGCCATGCCCTGCAGGGAATCGGGGACCAGGACGACCACGCGGCGGGGCCAGGGGCGTTGCCAGGCGTCCGAGACGGCGGGGACCGCGCGGTCGGCGAGCTCGGCGTAGCCGCGCAGCTGGTCCGCGGGCCGGCCCACGCCCAGCACCAGGCTGCGCTCGCCCCGGGCGACGCGCACCGTGCCCTGGTCCCACAGCTGCTGGCCGGCCTTGCGGGCCGGGCGGTCGGAGTCGACGCTCCAGCGGTCGTCGGCACCGCGGCTCAGCCGCAGGGTGCGGGCGGTGGTGACCGGGGCGCGGTCGTGGCCCCGGACGCGGTAGCTCAGGTCGGCCTGGGCGGTGGCGGTGTCGCCGGAGCGCCGCACGGCGGTCACCCGGTAGGACCAGTCGGCCAGCGGGACGGCGCTGAGCCTGTCGTAGCCGGTGCGGTCGCCGGTACGGGCGTAGGCCACGGGGTCGCGGTCGAGGACGGCACGGGCCCGCCGGTCGAGCAGCGACTGCACCTCGGCGCGCGCGGAGTCGGCGACCGGCGGTCCGCCGCACGCCACCAGGGCGACGAGCAGCAGACACAGCGCCACCACCGACGCCCCCGACACCCGCCTTCGACCAGCCACCTTTCCGAGGGTACGGGCGCCCGCCCGCTGTGGTCAGACCCTGGTGACCGACGAGACGGGCATCATGCCGACCGGGTCGTACCGCACCGGCGCGCCGGGATACGGGGCGTGGATCACCTGACCGTTGCCCATGTACATGCCGACATGACTGGCGTCGGAGCGGTAGATCACCAGGTCGCCGGGGCGCGCCTCGGACAGCGGGACCTGGCGGCCGGCGTACCGCTGGCCCTGCGAGGTCCGCGGCAGGGACACCCCGGCCTGCCGGTACGCCCACTGGGTCAGCCCGGAGCAGTCGAACCCGGAGGGCCCGTTGGCGCCCCAGGCGTAGGGCCTGCCGAGGGCGGAGCGGGCGGCGGCGACGGCGGCCGCCGCACGCGAGGAGGCGGGGGCGGCGCCGAGGGGGCCGGGCAGGTCGCCGCGGCCGGAGCGGGTGGCGCGTTCGTAGGCGGCGCGCTCGGCGCCGGGAAGGGAGTCGAGCAGCCGCCGCGCCTTCGCGAGCTTGCGCTCGACGGTCCGCTTGTGCGCGGCGGCGGCCTTGCGGCTGCGCTCCAGCTCGGACAGCTTCCCGGACGCGGCGGAACGCTCCTGGGCGAGGGTGCGCAGCGCCTGGTGCAGGGTTCTGAGCTGTCCGGCCTGGCGGCCGGTGATCCGGTCCAGCACGGACGCCTTGTCGAGGTAGTCGTCCGGGTCGTCGGAGAACAGCAGCTCCAGGGAGGGGTCGAGGCCGCCGGAGCGGTACTGGGCCCCGGCGAGCGAACCCAGCGACTCCCGCAGGGTGTTGACCCGCTCCTGCTGCCGGGCGATCTCGTCCTGGGCGGTGCGGATCTGCCCGCGCAGCCGGTCGGCCCGCTCGTCGGCCTTGTTGTACGCCTCGATCGCCTTCTCGGCCTGCCGGTGGAGTCGGTCCACCTCGGAGCGGGTGTCGTCGGCGGGTGCGGCCGCGGCCGGTACGGCGGCCAGGGCGGCGGCCGCCGCGGAGAGCAGACCGACGGCGACGGTGGCCCCCCGGTCGACACCGGAGGACGGTGCAAGGCGGCGATGGGACCCCACGGGAAGCCGCACTCCTTCCGCTCGCGGACGGGAAACGCGGCAGACAGTAGCCCCGAGCCCGCAGGCCGGCCAACGACCTCGGCCGCCACACACGGTGACGCCCCGCCTGCGACGCAGGTCACAGGCGGGGCGGAGGCTTGCCGGGCGGCGCGGTGATTCCCCCGAACGGAGGCACCTGGTGCGGGGGTCCGTCAGGACCTGGTGCGGGGTCCGTCAGACCAGGTGCAGGGTCCGTCAGACGCGGACGCCGAACATGAACGGGCCGCCGATGGTGTTCATCGACTCGTAACGCACCACGGTGCCGGTGCGCGGGGCGTGGATGATCTGGCCGTTGCCCGCGTACAGACCCACGTGGTGCAGGTCGTTGAAGAAGAAGACCAGGTCGCCGACCTTGAGCTGGTCCACCGAGTAGATCTTGGTGCCGGCGCCGGTCTGGGCCTGGGAGGTGCGCGGGAGCTGAACGCCGGCCTGCGCGTACGCCCAGGAGGTCAGGCCCGAGCAGTCGAAGGAGGACGGGCCGGTGGCGCCGTAGACATAGGGGCTGCCGAGCTTGCTCTGCGCGGCGGCGAAGGCGGCGGCGGCGCGGCCGGAGCTGGGCGGGACATTGGAGCTGAGGGCGTCGCGCTCGGCGGCGCGGCTGGCGCGGTTCTGCTCCTCGGCGAGCTGTGCCTTCTCCTCGGCGGTGAGGCTGTTGAGCAGCTTCTGCGCGGCGGCGAGCTTGCTCTGGACCTCCTTCTTCTTCTTGCCCAGCTCGGTGCGGGTGGAGGAGAGGTCCTTGAGCTTCTCGGCCGCCTCGGAGCGCTGCTGGGCGAGTTCGCGCTGCTTCTCCTGGATCTTCTTCAGCGCCTCGACCTGCTGTCCGCTGAGCTGGTCGAGGGTGGACGCCTTGTCGAGGTAGTCGTCCGGGTCGGAGGAGAGCAGCAGCTGGACGGAGGGGTCGATGCCGCCGCTGCGGTACTGGGCGCTGGCCATCGAACCGAGGCCGTCGCGCAGTTCGTTGAGTTCCTGCTGACCGCGGGCCACGTCGTCCTGGATGGTGGAGATCTCCTTCTGGAGCTTCTCCTGCTTCTCCTTGGCCCCGTTGTACTTCTCGGTGGCCTTCTCGGCCTGTTCGTAGAGCTTGTCGACCTTGGCCTTGACCTCGTCCTTGCTCGGCTTCTCGCTCGGAGCGGCGTTGGCGGCCTGAGAGCTGAGGGCAACAGCGGCAGCAGCAGCGGTGGTGAGCACGGTCACACGTGCACGGCTCGGCTGCTTGGGACGACGGTGGGACGCCACGGAGACGAGCTCCTTCTCGAGAGTGATCGCGCGGTCGCGGGTTCGAGCAGACCCTAATGATGTTCTTGTGATCAGTTCAAATCCCCGGCCACAAAATCTCCGCCACAGTGCGTTTATTTACCCTCAACTCACCTGCAGTGATGCCGGGTTGACGCTACGTTGCGTGAAGGTTCCGTCAATTCGGGCATAGGGACGCTACGTTGCACGGGGGACGGAAGTGATCCGAGTATCAGGAAAGCCGCTTGCCGACTGCGGGATGAGAGTACGGGCCGAGTATCAGGAAAGCCGCTTGAGAAGCACCGCCGATGCCACCGGGCGTGCGCCGGCGCGGGCGACCCCGTCGGCGACCTCGCGGTCGGTGGAGACGACGATGACGGGCCGGCCCGGCGGTTCGGCGCGCACCAGCTGGCGGATCAGCTCGTCGGCGGTGACCCCGGGCTTGGAGAACAGCACCCGCACCCCGCGCGGCGGCGCCAGCAGCACCGGCGCGGCCAGTTCGGCCCCGTCGAAGACGCAGGTGACCTCGGCGCCGGTCTGCGCGGCGAGCTGGGCCAGCTGCCCCAGCAGCCTGAGGCGCTGCTTCTCCAGGGGCATCTGGGGATAGCCGGTCTTGGTGACGTTGTAGCCGTCGACGACCAGATGGGCCTGCGGCAGCGCGAGCAGCTGGTCCAGGATGGCCGGGTCGTTCTCGGAGAGCGCGCGGGCGGCGATGTCCTTCGGGGTCATGCGGCCCGGCTCCACGGCGTCCACGGTCTCGGCGGGCCGCACGGACACCGGCGGCAGGGCGAGTTCGCGGCGCAGTCCCTGGGCGGCGTCCAGCACGGTGTCGAGCAGCAGCCGCACCCGCATGTCCTCCACGCTGCGGCCCTCCCGGGCCGCCCGGCGGGCCGCCTCCAGCGCGGCCTCCGTCTCGCCGAGGCGGGCCTTGAGCCGCCGGGTCTCGCTCTCGGCGGCGGACACCTGGGCCTGCCCCTCGGCGCGCACGGCCTCCATCTCGCCCTGCAGCTTGCGCAGCGCCGCCTCGCCGCGCTTGACGTCGCTGAGCGCGCTGCGCAGCTTGCGCTGCAGCGACTCGGCCTCCTTGCGGGCCGTCTCCAGCTCGCCGCGCAGCCGCTCGGTCTCCGACTTGGTGTGCTCGCGGGCCCGGGCGAGTTCGGCGCGCAGCCGCTCCACCTCGGCCCGCATCTCCTCGTCGGCGCGCTCGGCGTCGGCCCGCTGGGCCTCCTCGCCGGCGGCGGCCACCAGCTTCACCCAGCCCGGCGGGCGCAGAACATAGGCCGCGGCCGCCACGTCGAGCGGATCCGCGGCCGGGGGCGGGGAGCCGGAGTCGAGGGCGCCGGCGAGTTCCGGCTGGGCCTCTCTGAGCTTCTCCCCGATCCGCTGCCGGAACAGCGGGTCGGTCTCCAGCGCGGCGGCCATGGCATTGCCCGCGAACTTGGCTCTGCGGTTCGGGGCGAAGCGCGCGTACTGCCGCAGCTGGGCGGGCAGCTCCGAGACGGTCAGCTGCCCGAAACCGGCGGAGACGATCTGCACGACGCGGCGGCGCACCCCGTCGGGCAGCGGACGGTCGAGCACCTCAGCGGTGCCGTCCTGCGGCCCCCCGCCTCCGGTCTCCACCATCCGTCACACCCCAATGCCTGTGCGTGACCCCGCGAGCGGGGTCACCGTCAGCGGGCCCGCTCCGCTCAGGAGCCGGCGCCCGGCCTGTCCACGAGTTCCACCTGGTCCACGGCGTTGCACCAGCGGCACCGCACCGACTCGATCGTCTCACTGAGCACCTCGCGCTCCTCGACCTTGGGCTCTCCGGCCAGATCGAGGTGGACGTACTCCACGGCCTTCGACGAGCGGGTCACGTCGAAGCGGGTGAGATTGCCGCAGAGCGTGCAGCGCCACCGCGTCGTGGCGGTCGGCAGGGGAACCGTCATCGTGCCTTAGCTCTTTTCCTTCTGGGCTTCCATTGTCGGCGACGCCCCGCGCACGCGGTCCGTCATGGCTCGTAACCCTACGGCCTGGCGCCTCCCCGCCGCCCGCCCGTCCACGGCGGCGAGGCATTCTGTGCGGTTGCGTCCGGTTACGTCATGCTCTGTAGCCATGATCCGCATCTGGAGCGCGCCGGCCGCCGACGGGGCGGGCCTCAGCTCGCCGGCCCCGGTGACCCGCACCCTGATCATCCTGTGCTGCGTGGTCTTCCTGCTCGGACCGGCCTGCGGCCTCAATCCGCTGTACGGCGCCGGGGACGAGCTGCTCGCGGCGCAGCGGGCCTGGTTCCGGCGCTGGGGCGTGATCCCCGCAGACCTGTTCGAGGGGTCCCCGGCGGCGGTGCTCACCCCGGCCACCGCCCTGTTCGTGCACGCGAGCTGGGTGCACCTGCTCGGCAACATGCTCTTCCTCCACGTCTTCGGGGTGATGACCGAGGCGCGGATGGGCCGCGTGCAGTTCACCTTCTTCTGCCTCGGCTGCGGCTGCCTCGCGCTGCTGGGGTACGCGGCGGCCAACGCGCGGTCGGAGCAGCCCCTGGTGGGCGCCTCCGGGGCGATCTCGGCGGTCCTCGGCGCGTTCCTCTTCCTGTTCCCGCGCGCCCGGGTCACCAGTCTGCTGCCGTTCGCCTTCTTCCTGCCGGTGCGGCTGCCCGCCTGGGTGGTCCTGCCGTTCTGGGCGGCGCTGCAGTGGGCGGCGGCACGGCAGCAGGCCCCGGACGGTCCGGGGGTGGCCTATCTGGCCCATCTGGTGGGCTTCGGCCTGGGCTTCCTCTTCGCCTGGGTCCGCTTCGGCCGTACGACTAGAGTGAAGGCCGCCCCTGCACCGGCCTCCGAGGGAGAGAACCAGCCGTGATCACCGCGATCGTCCTCATCAAGACCAGCGTGGACCGGATCCCCGAGATCGCGGAGCAGATCGCCGCGCTGGAGAACGTCAGCGAGGTCTTCTCCGTGACCGGCACCTACGACCTGATCGCCATGGTGCGCGTGAAGGAGCACGAGGACCTGGCGGAGGTCATCCCGGGCCGCATCAGCAAGATCCCGGGGGTGGAGGCGACCGACACGCACGTCGCCTTCCGCACGTACTCGCAGCACGACCTCGAGGCCGCGTTCGCCATCGGGCTGGACAACTAGCGCTCCGCCCACCTGCGCCGGACGCTCAGGCGGAGGTGTCCGGCACGCAGCGGCCGTCCACCGTGCGGTAGGTCCAGCGGGCGCCGTCGCGGACCAGTTCCCTGACCGCGGCCACGAAGCGGTCGACGTGCTCGTCGGGGGTGCCCGCGCCGAAGCTGACCCGGACGGCGTTGAGGGACTTCTCCCCCGGCGCTGCCTCGGGCGCGCCGCACTCGCCCTGGGCCTGGGCCTCGGCGCCGAGCAGGGTCCGCACCAGCGGGTGGGCGCAGAACAGGCCGTCCCGCACGCCGATGCCGTACTCGGCGGACAGCGCGGCGGCGAAGTGGGAGCTGTTCCAGCCGTCGACGACGAAGGACAGCACGCCGACGCGCGGGGCGTCCTCGCCGAACAGCGACAGGAAGCGCACCTCGGGCACGTCGGCCAGTCCCTCGCGCACCCGGCGGATCAGGTACTGCTCCCGCGCCACCAGCGTGTCGAAGCCGGCCTCGGTGAGCGCCTTGCAGGCGGAGGCGATGGCGTAGGCGCCGATGACGTTGGGCGAGCTGGCCTCGTGCCGGGCGGCGCCCTCGTGCCACTCGACGTCCACTCCCCCGTCCGCGCGCCGGCCGACCTTGCGGCTGGCGCCGCCCCCCGCCAGGTACGGCTCGGCCGCGCGCAGCCAGTCGGACCGCCCGGCGAGGACACCGGAGCCGAAGGGGGCGTACAGCTTGTGCCCGGAGAAGGCGACCCAGTCGACGTCCAGGTCGCGGACGCTCACCGGGTGGTGCGGGGCGAGCTGGGCCGCGTCCAGCACGATCCGGACGCCGTGCGCGTGGGCGGCGGCGGCCAGTTCCCGTACCGGCCACAGCTCGCCGGTGACGTTGGAGGCGCCGGTGACGCAGACCAGGGCCGGGCCGTGCGGGTCGCGGCCGGACAGCGCCCGCTCCAGGGTCTCCACGGCTCGCCGGGGGCTGTCCGGCGCGTCGAGGTAGGTGACGTGCGCGTCGCGCCAGGGCAGCAGGGAGGCATGGTGCTCGGTCTCGAAGACGAAGACCTGGCAGCCGGTGGGGAGCGCGGAGGCCAGCAGGTTGAGCGAGTCGGTAGTGGACCGGGTGAAGACGACCTGGTCGTCCGCGCGGCAGTCGAGGAACTCGGCGACGGTCCGGCGGGAGTTCTCGAACAGGTCGGTGGAGAGCTGGGAGAGGTATCCGGCGCCGCGGTGCACGCTGCCGTAGTAGGGGGCGTAGGCGGCGACGTCGTCCCAGACGCGCTGGAGGGCGGGGGCGCTGGCGGCGTAGTCGAGCGCGGCGTAGGTGACCTCGCCGCCGGTGACGAGCGGGACGGTGACATCCCGCCCCAGAACGGGCAGCGGGGCACAAACGGACACGTCGGCGGCAGGGGTGACGACAGACATGGGGGAACTCCCGTGAAGGCAGAGGCACCGGGGAACGCGGCACCGGCCGAAAGGCGAAAGGCGAAAGGCGAAAGGAGTAAGAAGAGTGTGCGGAGGCGGGCCGGAGAAACGGCCCTAGCGCATTCGCTTGCTCACGGAAGACTCCCTCGATGGACCAGGACCCCTGGTGTCGCGAGGGGTCCGCGCTTGCCGTAGGCCTTGCTGCCGTACGGCCTGGTCTTCACCCGGGGCACCCCGCCACGGACGGAGGGTTGCCGGACAGTCGGCCGGGGCCTGATGACTGTCACTCATGACCTGGACAGGAACGTAGGCGATCACAGCGATGTCCCGCAACCCGTGTCCGGATCGCGGGACATCGTCCGTGGGGCGTCAGGCGTTGCTGACGGCCACCCAGCGTTCCAGTACGCGCCGGGCGGCGCCGGAGTCGATCGACTCGGCGGCCTGCTCCATCCCGGCCCGGATCTGCTCGGTGAGCGAGCCGCTGCCCGGCCGCAGCGCGACCAGCGCCGCCGCCGAGTTCAGCAGCACCGCGTCGCGCACCGGGCCCCGCTCGCCGTCCAGCACCCGCCGGGCGACCTCCGCGTTGTAGGAGGCGTCGGCGCCGCGCAGCGCCTCGACGGGCACCAGCTCGATGCCGACGTCCCGCGGGTCGAAGGTCTCCTCGGTGACCGTGCCGTCGCGGACCACCCACACCCGGGAGGTGGCGGTGGTGGTCAGCTCGTCCAGCCCGTCGTCGCCGCGGAACACCAGCGAGGAGTTGCCGCGCTCGGCGAACACGCCCGCCATGATGGGCGCCATCCGGGGGTCGGCGACGCCGACCGCCTGGCACTTGACCCGGGCGGGGTTGGCCAGCGGCCCGAGGAAGTTGAACACCGTGCGGATGCCCAGCTGCGAACGGGCGGCGGCCACATGGCGCAGCGCGGGGTGGAACTTCACCGCGAAGCAGAAGGTGATCCCGGCCTCCTCGGCGACCTCGGCCACCCGCCGCGGGGTCAGCTCCAGATTGACGCCGAGCTTCTCCAGGACGTCGGAGGCGCCGGAGGCCGAGGAGGCGGCCCGGTTGCCGTGCTTGACCACCTTGGCGCCGGTGCCGGCGACCACGATCGAGGACATCGTGGAGATGTTGACGGTGCGGGCGCCGTCGCCGCCGGTGCCGACGATGTCGACGGTCTCCCCGGGCACCTCGATGACATTGGCGTGCTCGTACAGGGCCCGGACGCAGCCGGTGATCTCCTCGACCGTCTCCCCCTTGGCGCGCAGCGACACCACGAACCCGGCGATCTGCGCATCGGTGGCCTCGCCCCGCATGATCAGGTCCATCGCCCAGGCGGTGTCGTCCGCGGTGAGGTCCCGGCCGTCCAGCAGCCCGTTCAGCAGGACTGGCCAGGAGCGGCCCGCCGCGGTGTCGCCTCCAGCGGGGGTCACAGCGCTCATAGCCGCTCCTGATGGTCCTAGAAACACGGATAGGTCTCGGGCACCACCCTATCCAGCCCGGGGCATGCCGAAGGGCCCCGTCCGCAGACCGGACGGGGCCCTTCAGGTGGCGTGGCGAGTGCAGTGATCAGTGGTGGCCGTGGCCGCTCGTGATCTCGTTGTACTCCTCGACGGTCGGCTTCGGAATCTGGGACTCCTCGCCGTAGTACGCCTTGCTGAGCTTGGCGCGCAGCTTCTCGGTGCCCTTCACCTTGCGCTCGACGCCGTGCTCGTCGACGGTCGGGCCGATCTCCAGCGGCTTGTACTGCTCGTGCGCGGTGAGCGTGTACAGGGCCTCCTGGCTGAGCGGCTCGTGCACCTCGATGAACTCACCGTGCGGCAGGCGCTTGATGATGCCCGACTCGCGGCCGTGCAGCACCTTGTCCCGGTCCCGGCGCTGCAGGCCGAGGCAGATCCGCTTGGTGACGATGAACGCGATGACCGGGCCGGCGAAGAACCCGATCCGGACGAACCAGGTGACCGCGTTGATCGAGAGGTTGAAGTGCGTGGCGATGATGTCGTTGCCGCCACCGATCAGCATGATCATGTAGCCGGTGACCCAGGCGACACCGAAGGCCGTACGGGTCGGGGCGTTGCGCGGGCGGTCCAGGATGTGGTGCTCGCGCTTGTCCCCGGTGATCCAGGACTCGATGAACGGGTACAGGGCGATGACCCCGAGGAAGAGGCCGAACAGCACCAGCGGGACGAACACGCCCAGGACCAGGGTGTGGCCCCAGAAGTTGATCTCCCAGCCGGGCATGGCACGGACCAGACCCTCGGCGAAGCCCATGTACCAGTCGGGCTGGGCTCCGGTGGAGACCATGTCCGGGCGGTACGGGCCCAGGTTCCAGATCGGGTTGATCGAGGCGATGCCGGCGAGCAGCGCGATGAAGCCGAAGACCAGGAAGAAGAAGCCTCCCGCCTTGGCCATGTACACCGGCAGCAGCGGCATGCCGACGACGTTCTTGTTGTTCCGTCCGGGACCCGCGAACTGCGTGTGCTTGTGGTAGAAGACCAGGATCAGGTGGCCGACCACCAGACCGAGCATGATGCCCGGCAGCAGCAGGATGTGGATCGAGTAGAACCGCGCGACGAAGTCGGTGCCGGGGAACTCCCCGCCGAACAGGAACATCGACAGGTACGTGCCGACGATCGGCACGGAGAGGATCGCGCCCTGGGTGAAGCGGACACCGGTGCCGGAGAGCAGGTCGTCCGGCAGCGAGTAGCCGGTGAAGCCGGTGAACATGCCGAGCACGAACAGCAGGAAGCCGAACAGCCAGTTGATCTCACGCGGCTTGCGGAACGCGCCGGTGAAGAAGACGCGCATCATGTGCACGAACATGCCGGCGAGGAAGACGACCGCGGCCCAGTGGTGGATCTGCCGGATGAGCAGACCGCCCCGCACGTCGAAGCTGATCCTCAGCGTGGAGGCGTACGCCTCCGACATCAGCTGGCCCTGCATCGGGACGTAGCTGCCGTGGTACTCCACCTCGTTCATCGACGGGTGGAAGAACAGCGTCAGATACACACCCGTGAGGATGATGATCAGGAAGCTGTACAGGCAGATCTCGCCCAGCATGAAGGACCAGTGGTCCGGGAAGATCTTGCGCATGTTGGCCTTGGCCAGGGAGTAGATCCCCAGCCGGCCGTCGGCCCAGTCGGCGACGCGCTCGCCGGCCGGCGCCTTCCCGCGAGAGCGGGGCTGTGTGCTGGTGTTGGTGCTCATCCGCGCTCCCAGAATGCAGGACCGACGGGCTCTTCGAAGTCACTGAGCGCTTCGAGGTAGCCCTCGTCGTTCACGCCGATCCGCAGCTGCGGGAGAGCGTGACCGGCGGGACCGAAGATCACCTTGGCGCCGTCGGAGAGGTCGAAGGTGGACTGGTGGCAGGGGCAGAGCACGTGGTGCGTCTGCTGCTCGTACAGGGAGATCGGGCAACCGACGTGGGTGCAGATCTTCGAGTACGCGAGGATGCCCTCGTGTCCCCACTCCAGCGTGCGCTTGTCCTTGATGTCCTCCGGCTGGATGCGGACGAGCATCAGGGCGGCCTTGGCGATCTCGTTCTGAAAGTCGTGGTCGTGCTCCTCCAGGCCCTCCGGCTTGGCGAAGGTGAGGGAGCCGGTCACGATGTCCGAGGGGCGCATCGGCTCCCCGGTGTTCATGTTGATGATCAGCTTGCCCTTGGACCACAGGGTGTGGCGCAGCTTGTCCTCGGGCAGCGGGCCCAGTTCGCGCATCAGCACGACGCCGGACAGCGGCACCAGGGCCAGCGCACCGAACATGGTGTTGCGGATGAGCTTGCGCCGGCCGAGCTGGGACTCCTTCGCGCCCTGGCGGAAGTCGTCCATGACCTTGGCACGGACCTGGGGCTCGGCCTCGATCGCGTGCCGCTCGTCGGTCAGCTCCTCGTCGGACATCAGCGTGCGGGCCCAGTGGACCGCACCCGCGCCGATGGTGAACAGCGACAGGCCGAGCGTCACACCGAGCGCGAAGTTCAGCGCGCTGACGTGACCGAACGGGAAGATGTAGACGATCTCGTCGACCGGGATCGCCACGAACGCGGCGATGAAGCCGATGGTGGCCAGCATCGAGACCGTGAACAGCAGGGCGACCGTGCGCTCGGACCGCTTGGCGGCCCGCTCGTCGATGTCCTGCCTCCGGTGCTCGTGAGGCGGCAGCCCCGGGTCGGCGAACGGGTTCTTCTCGTCCGCCACACGCACCGCGCCGTGGGCGTCGTCCTGCGCTGCGGGCAGGTTCTCTTCTGGAATGTCTTGGCTACTCATGACTTCCTGGCCTTTGCGGTCCGAGCGGCGACCCACACAGCGACGGCGATCAGACCGCCGAGACCGAAGATCCAGCCGAACAGACCCTCGCTGACCGGGCCGAGCCCGCCCAGCTCAAGGCCGCCGGGGTTCTCGGTGTCCTGGCTGTTGACCTCGTCCAGGTACGCGATGATGTCCTTCTTGTTCTGCTCCGACAGGGTGCTGTCGGGGAAGGAAGGCATGTTCTGCGGGCCGGTGAGCATGGCCTCGTAGATGTGTTTCGGGTCGACGTCCTCGAGATTCGGCGCGTACTTGCCGTGGGTCAGGGCGCCGCCCTTGCCGGTGAAGTTGTGGCACTGCGCGCAGTTGTTGCGGAACAGTTCGCCGCCCTTGGCGATGTCGGCACCCTCGGGGCTGTACTGCGACTCGGCCGGGATGGCCGGGCCGGCGCCGAGGGAGGCGACGTACGCCGCCAGCGCGTCGATCTCGGCCTGGGTGTAGACCGGCTTCTTGCGCGGGACCTGCGCGCCCTGCGAGGTGGCGGCCGGCATGCGGCCGGTGCCCACCTGGAAGTCCACGGCCGCGGCGCCCACGCCCACCAGGCTCGGCCCGTCGGAGGTGCCCTGACCGCCGGTGCCGTGGCAGCTGGCGCAGCCGACCGCGTAGAGCTTCTTCCCCTCCTCGATGGTCAGGGACTGGGCGGTTTCGTCGGCCTGCGCCTTGTCCGCGGGCGCGAACACGGCGTACAGCCCCCCGGTGCATGCCAGCGCGAGGAGTAGGACGACGAGCGCCGCCGCCGGGTGGCGTCGTCGTGCGGAGAGCTTTTTCACGGATTACCCCGGTGTCAGGATCTTCTGCGTCGATGCTTCTGGCTTGGTGCGCTTCTTCAAGCGCGCGCGATTGCGGACCCGGCTACTTGATCATGTAGATCGTGGCGAAGAGGCCGATCCAGACGACGTCGACGAAGTGCCAGTAGTAGGACACGACGATGGCCGCGGTCGCCTGCTCGTGGGTGAACCTCCGGGCCGCGTAGGTGCGTCCCAGGACCAGCAGGAAGGCGATCAGACCGCCCGTCACGTGCAGGCCGTGGAAGCCGGTGGTCAGGTAGAACACCGAGCCGTACGGGTCGGACGAGAGCGACAGGCCCTCGTGCTTGACCAGCTCGGTGTACTCGAAGACCTGGCCGCCGATGAAGATCGCGCCCATGATGAAGGTGACGATGAACCAGCCCCGGAGCTTCTTCACGTCACCGCGCTCGGCGGCGAAGACGCCGAGCTGGCAGGTGAGCGAGGAGAGCACCAGGATCGTGGTGTTCGTCGCCGAGAACGGGAAGTTCAGCGCGTCGGCCTTCTCCGACCAGAAGTCGGGTCCGGTCACCGATCGCAGGGTGAAGTACATCGCGAAGAGGGCCGCGAAGAACATCAGCTCGGAACTCAGCCAGATGATGGTTCCGACGCTGGTGAGGTTCGGCCGGTTGACCGACGGGTGCGCGTGCCCGGTATCTACTGTCGTTGCTGTCGCCACGCCGACATTATGTCGGTCGCTTATCCCGCCCTCACTCCGGGGGGTGCCGTTCGGAGTGTCTCGACCCGCCGCACCGGTGTTGACGTGGTGTTCAAGGGAGTAGCATCCGGCCCAACGGGCTTGTCCTTACGACGCTGACGTCACGGAGGAAGCATGCAGCCGACCGCCACGGTGCTGGTGTACAGCGACGACGCGAACACGCGGGAACAGGTGCGGTTGGCCACCGGCCGACGGCCGGCTCCGGACGTCCCTGTGGTGGAGTTCGTGGAGTGCGCGACCCCGGCCGCGGTGATCCGCGAGCTGGACAAGGGCGGGATCGACGTCTGCGTGCTTGACGGCGAGGCCGTGCCGATGGGCGGCATGGGGCTGTGCCGACAGATCAAGGACGAGATCTTCCAGGCTCCCCCGGTGCTGCTGCTCATCGGGCGGCCCCAGGACGCCTGGCTGGCCACCTGGAGCCGGGCTGAGGCCGCGGTGACCCTGCCGGTGGACCCGGCGGAGTTCGCCTCGGCGCTGGCCTCCCTGCTGCGCTCCCGGCGCCTGCAGAGCGCCTAGCTCGAGCCTCCTCGGGGGCCGGGGCGTCCCGTCCGGCGGCCTTGCGGGGCTGCGGGCCTGCGGGCCGCCGTGTCCGGCGCGCGGTCCCGTGTCCGGTGCGCGGTCCGTGTCCGGTGCGCGGCTCCCGTGCCCTCCGTGGGGCGTCTCAGGCAGCCGCCGGGCGCAGCCGTGCCGCCTCCTGGGGTGCCGCGGGGCCGGCCGTGAGCGCGCTGCCCTGCTGCCACTTCTCCCACGGGACGTTCCAGTCGCCGAAGCCGTTGCCGAACGGCTCCATCGTGTCGCCGTCGGAGTTCACGACCTTCACCAGGTCGCCCTCGCGGACGTTGTCGAAGAACCACTCGGCGTTGGCGGTGCTCATGCCGACGCAGCCGTGGCTGACGTTGGCGTAGCCCTGGGAGCCGACCGACCAGGGGGCGGCGTGGACGTACTCGCCGCTCCAGGTGACGCGGGTGGCGAACTGCACATCGAGGTCGTAGGACTCCGACGAGCCCTCGGCTATGCCCACGGTGGTGCTGCGCATACGTACGAAGCGTTCCTTGCCGAGGACCACCTTGACGCCGTTGCGGGTCTCGAAGCCCGGCTTGCCGGTCGTGACGGGGATCGCCTTGACCTCCTCGCCGTTCTTGTACACCGTCAGCCGGTGGGCGGCTGCGTCGGTCACGGCTATGACCTGGTCGCCCGTGGTGATGGTGAGCGGCTTGGCCTTCCCGCCGCGGAGCCGGTCGTTGATCTTGATGCCCTCCAGGTTGCTGCGCACCTGGACGGTGGTGCGGGCCGGCCAGTAGTCCTTGGGGCGGAAGTGGAGCTTCTTGTCGTCCACCCAGTACCAGCTGCCGGTCACCGCGGGCGTGGAGGTGACCTTCAGCCCGCGCTCCACCACCGCCCGCTGGGCGCGGTCCTTGACCGGTGCGCTCAGCTCGACGGTGATGGGCTGGCCGACGCCGTAGGTGCCCGCCTTGGGGCCGAAGGTGACGCCCAGGCGCTTGGTGGTGGAGGGCTTGCCCGTGGTGAAGGTGATCACCTTGCGGCCGGGCGCCCCGTCCTCGTTCTCGGTGCTCACCCGGACCGTGTACTGGGCGCTGGCGGCCAGCGGTGATGTGCTGTGCCACCGGCTGCCGTCGGCGGCGAGTTCACCCGCGACATAGCGGCCTGTGGCGTCGCGGGCGGTGACGTCCGTGATGCGGCCGTCGTCGTCCTCGGCGACGACCTCCAGAGGCTTGTCCGGGTCGACGGTCTTCTTGTCGCCGGCGGGGCCGCTGAACGAGATCTGGTCCGCCGCGTCGTACGGCTCGGCGGACAGCGGGTTGCCGTCCGAGCTGCAGCCGGTGACGCCCGCGCCGAGGGCGATCACCAGCAGCGTGCAGCCGACGACGGTACGGGTGCGCGGGTGGTGTCTCATGGCCTCACGCTAGGAAGGCCCGTCAACCGTGGCGCGCTGAGAGACTCGAACGAGTGACGGGGATTGTGCCCAAAGGCAGGGGCCCGGACCCTCCTGACGGAGCGTCCGGGCCCCTGCCCGAGTGGTCCCGCTACTGGGTGCGGTTCTCACCGCGGTAGTACTCGAAGACCCAGCCCCAGATGCTGGCCAGGATCAGCGGTGCCGCGAAGTACATCAGCCACCAGCCGATGGCGACGGACAGGAACGCGAAGGAACCGCCGAGGCCCAGGAAGAGCGGCTGCCAGCTGTGCGGGCTGAAGAACCCGAGCTCGCCGGCGTCGTCGGCGACGTCCGCCTCCTTGTTGTCCTGCGCGCCCACGTCGACCCGCCTGGCCGTGAAGCCGAGGTAGAAGCCGATCATGATCGCCAGGCCGAAGGCCAGGAAGAGGGCGGTGGTACCGGCCGGCTCCTTCGACCACACGCCGTAGACCACGGCCATGATGAGGAGGAAGACGCTCAGCCACATGAACATCTTGCCCTGGATCTTCACTTGCCGGCCTCCTTGCTGCCAGCGACGGCCTTCTCGCCGTGACCGATGTTCTCGAGCTCGTCGAGCGCGGCGATCTCAGGGTGGTGCAGGTCGAACGCCGGGGATTCGCTGCGGATGCGCGGCAGGGTGAGGAAGTTGTGCCGCGGCGGCGGGCAGGAGGTCGCCCACTCCAGGGAGCGGCCGTAGCCCCACGGGTCGTCCACACCGACCGGCTTGCCGTACTTGGCCGTCTTCCAGACGTTGTAGAGGAACGGCAGGATCGACAGGCCGAGCAGGAAGGACGAGATCGTGGAGACGGTGTTCAGCGCGGTGAAGCCGTCGGCCGCGAGGTAGTCCGCGTACCGGCGCGGCATGCCCTCGGCACCCAGCCAGTGCTGGACCAGGAAGGTGCCGTGGAAGCCGATGAACAGCGTCCAGAAGGTGATCTTGCCGAGACGCTCGTCGAGCATCTTGCCGGTGAACTTGGGCCACCAGAAGTGGAAGCCCGAGAACATCGCGAACACCACGGTGCCGAACACCACGTAGTGGAAGTGCGCCACCACGAAGTACGAGTCGGAGACGTGGAAGTCCAGCGGCGGCGAGGCCAGGATCACGCCGGTCAGACCACCGAAGGTGAAGGTGATGAGGAAGCCGGCCGCCCACAGCATCGGCGTCTCGAAGGAGAGCGAGCCCTTCCACATGGTGCCGATCCAGTTGAAGAACTTCACACCGGTCGGGACCGCGATCAGGAAGGTCATGAAGGAGAAGAACGGCAGCAGCACACCGCCGGTGACGTACATGTGGTGGGCCCACACCGTCACGGACAGGCCCGCGATCGCGATGGTCGCGCCGATCAGACCCATGTAGCCGAACATCGGCTTGCGGGAGAAGACCGGGACGACCTCACTGATGATGCCGAAGAACGGCAGCGCGATGATGTACACCTCGGGGTGGCCGAAGAACCAGAAGAGGTGCTGCCACAGCAGCGCTCCGCCGTTGGCCGAGTCGAAGATGTGCGAGCCGAACTTGCGGTCCGCCTCCAGCGCGAAGAGCGCGGCGGCCAGCACCGGGAAGGCCAGCAGGACCAGCACACCGGTCAGCAGCACGTTCCAGGTGAAGATCGGCATGCGGAACATCGTCATGCCCGGGGCGCGCATGCAGATGATCGTGGTGATGAAGTTGACCGAGCCGAGGATGGTGCCGAAGCCGGACAGGGCCAGACCCATGATCCACATGTCGGCGCCGATGCCCGGCGAGCGGACCGCGTCCGACAGCGGGGAGTAGGCGAACCAGCCGAAGTCGGCGGCGCCGGCCGGCGTGAGGAAACCACCGAGCGCGATCAGCGAGCCGAACGAGTACAGCCAGTAGGCGAACATGTTCAGCCGCGGGAAGGCCACGTCGGGCGCGCCGATCTGCAGCGGCATGATCCAGTTCGCGAAGCCGGCGAACAGCGGCGTCGCGAACATCAGCAGCATCACCGTGCCGTGCATGGTGAAGGCCTGGTTGAACTGCTCGTTCGACATGATCTGCGTGCCCGGACGGGCCAGCTCGGCGCGCATGAAGAGCGCCATCACGCCGCCGATCAGGAAGAACGCGAACGACGTCACCAGGTACAGCGTGCCGATGGTCTTGTGGTCGGTGGTCGTCAGCCACTTGACCACGACGCTGCCACGGTTCTGGCGCCGGACCGGCAGCTCGTCCTCGTAGTGGGACCCTGCTGCCGCGGCACCCTGGGGTTCGTTGAGGATGCTCACAGGATGTTCGACTCCCGGTTCTTCTCGTGGCCCGACTGCGGGATGCCCGCGGGCACGTAACCGGTCTGCCCCTTCTTCACGAGGTCCTTCAGGTGCTGCTCGTAGCGCTCAGGGGAGACGACCTTGACGTTGAACAGCATCCGGGAGTGGTCCACTCCGCACAGCTCGGCGCACTTGCCCAGGAAGGTGCCCTCCTTGTTGGGGGTCACCTCGAAGGCGTTGGTGTGGCCCGGGATGACGTCCTGCTTCATCAGGAACGGCACCACCCAGAAGGAGTGGATGACGTCACGAGAGGTCAGGACGAAGCGGACCCGCTTGCCCTCGGGCAGCCACAGGGTGGGGCCCGGGTTGCCGGTCTGCGCGTTGCGGGTGCCGGGGGTACCGCAGTCGTAGACGCCGCCGGCGTTGGCCGGGAAGGCGTCCTTGTAGCGGTTCGGGATCGCGTCGAGCTCGGGGGACTTCCTGGCGTCGCCGGAGGAGCCCTCGACCTTCTCGACGTAGTTGAAGCACCAGCTCCACTGGAAGCCGACCACGTTGACCGTGACGTCGGGCTTCTTCTCGAGCTTCAGCAGCTCGGACTCGTCACGGGCCGTGAAGTAGAACAGCACCGAGACGACGAGGAGCGGAACGACCGTGTACAGCGCCTCGATGGGCATGTTGTACCGGGTCTGCGGAGGAACTTCGACCTTGGTGCGGCTGCGCCGGTGGAAGAAAGCACTCCACAGGATCAGGCCCCACACCAGCACGCCGACGGCGAGCGCGGCAGCCCAGGATCCCTGCCACAGGGAGAGGATCCGCGGAGCCTCTTCCGTGGTCGGGGTGGGCATACCAAGGCGGGGGAAGTCCTCCCATGTGCAACCGGTGGCGGTCGCCAGGACCAGGCCCGCGGTCAGTGCCTGCAGCAGCTTCCGCCGCATCGGGCGCCGCGGCGAGCGGTCGGAGCCGTTGGGACTCACGTAGCGCCTTCCCGAGAGTCTCGCCCGCGCGTGGTGGCTGCGGCCTTCTCGCTGGTCGGTCGCCGCCCTGCGACGGGCAGGGGTTTGGATGTTTATGCGGACCAAACCCTAGCCGACGCCCTCCGGGGGTTCGCGGGGAGGGGTGCCTAGTAGCTCGGGTGGTTCGCTGGTTTGGCGGCTGCGGGTGCGTCGGGGCTGGTCGCGCCCCGCGGCGAAGCCGCATTTCGACACTGCCCCGCGCCCCTTGGGGTTGGTGCAGCTAGCGGGGTTCTAACGTTGGCGTATGGCCTACTTCGACGCCGCTTCCGGTCTTCCTCTGCATCCCGTCGCCCGGCAGGCGTTGGTGGCGTCGCTGGACGAAGGGTGGGCCGATCCCGCGCGGTTGTACCGGGAGGGGCGCCGGGCCCGGATGCTGCTGGACGCCGCGCGCGAGGCCGCGGCCGAGGCCGTGGGGTGCCGGGCGGACGAGGTGGTGTTCACCCCGTCCGGGACCGTGGCGGTGCACTCGGGGATCGCGGGGGCGCTGGCGGGCCGGCGGCGGGTCGGGGATCACCTGGTCGTGTCCGCGGTCGAACACTCTTCGGTGCTCCACGCGGGGGAAGTTCACCGGGCCGGCGGAGGGTCGGTCACCGAGGTGCCGGTGGACCGGCAGGGCGCCGTTGCTCCGTCCGGGTACGCCGAGGCGCTGCGGCCGGACACCGCGCTGGCGTGTCTGCAGTCGGCCAATCACGAGGTGGGGACCGTCCAGCCGGTGGCCGAGGTGGCCGAGGTGTGCCGGGCCGCCGGGGTGCCGCTGCTGGTGGACGCGGCGCAGTCGCTGGGCTGGGGCCCGGTGCCGGGCGACTGGTCGCTGCTGACCGCCAGCGCCCACAAGTGGGGCGGCCCGGCCGGGGTCGGGCTGCTGGTGGTGCGCAAGGGCGTCCGCTTCGCGCCCCAGGGCCCGGTGGACGAGCGGGAGTCGGGACGGGCGCCCGGTTTCGAGAACATCCCGGCGATCGTGGCCGCGGTGGCGGCGCTGCGGGCGGTGCGGGCGGAGGCGGCCGAGGAGGCGGCGCGGCTGCGGGAACTGACGGACCGGATCCGGGAGCGGGTGCCGCGGCTGGTGCCGGACGTGGAGGTGGTCGGCGATCCGGAGCGGCGGCTGCCCGGCATCGTCACCTTCTCGTGTCTCTATGTCGACGGCGAGACCGTGCTGCACGAGCTGGACCGGGCCGGTTTCTCCGTCTCGTCCGGTTCGTCCTGCACCAGCAGCACGCTGATGCCGAGCCATGTGCTGAAGGCGATGGGCGTCCTGAGCGAGGGCAACGTCCGCGTGTCGCTGCCGCCGGGCACGGCGGAGGAGGACGTGGAGCGGTTCCTGTCCGTGCTGCCCGGGGTGGTGGGCGAGGTGCGGGAGAAGCTGGGGGCGCCGGCGCCGGCCGCGGCGGCCGTGCAGGAGGACGCCCTGGTGGTGGACGCCCTCGGCCGGCGCTGCCCGATCCCCGTCATCGAACTGGCCAGGGTGATCGACCGGGTGCCGGTGGGCGGCCTGGTCCGGGTGCTCGCCGACGACGAGGCGGCCCGCCTGGACATCCCGGCCTGGTGCGAGATGCGCGGGCAGGAGTACGTGGGGGAGGAACCGGCGGAGCAGGGCACGGCGTACCTGGTCCGCCGGGTCGGCTGAGGCGCGTGCGGGGCCGGGGGCTACCGCAGGTGCTTGCGGACCTCCTCGGCCGCCTCGTCCCCGTAGGCCTTGGTGAAGCGCTCCATGAAGTGGCCGCGCCGCAGCTGGTACTCCTGGGTGCCGACGGTCTCGATGACGAGGGTGGCGAGCATGCAGCCCACCTGGGCGGCGCGCTCCAGCGAGACGCCCCACGCCAGCCCGGACAGGAAGCCGGCCCGGAAGGCGTCGCCGACGCCCGTCGGGTCGGCCTTGCGCTCCTCCTCCGGGCAGCCGACCTCGACCGGCTCCTCGCCGGCCTTCTCGATCCGCACGCCCTGAGCGCCGAGCGTGGTGACCCGGTGGCCCACCCGCCGCAGGATCTCCGCGTCGCTCCAGCCGGTCTTGGCCTCGATGAGCCCCTTCTCGTACTCGTTGGAGAAGAGGTAGGTCGCCCCGTCCAGCAGTATCCGGATCTCCTCCCCGTTCATCCGGGCGATCTGCTGGGAGAAGTCCGCGGCGAACGGGATGCCCCGCGCGCGGCACTCCTCGGTGTGCCGCAGCATCGCCTCCGGGTCGTCGGCGCCGATGGAGACCAGGTCGAGGCCGCCCACCCGGTCGGCGACCGTCTTCAGCTCGATCAGCCGGGCCTCGCTCATGGCGCCCGTGTAGAAGGAGCCGATCTGGTTGTGGTCGGCGTCGGTGGTGCACACGAAGCGGGCGGTGTGCAGCGTGTCGGAGATGCGGACGGAGTCGGTGTCGACGCCGTGCCTCTCCAGCCAGGCCCGGTAGTCCTCGAAGTCGAAGCCGGCCGCGCCGACGAGGATCGGGCGGGTGCCGAGCTGGCCCATCCCGAAGGCGATGTTCGCCCCCACGCCGCCCCGGCGCACGTCGAGGTTGTCGACCAGGAACGACAGCGAGACCGTGTGGAGCTGGTCCGCGACGAGCTGGTCGGCGAAGCGCCCGGGGAAGGTCATGAGGTGATCGGTGGCGATGGAGCCGGTGACTGCGATGCGCACGGCGTGGTCTCTCCTGAGGGAGGCGGTTTGACACTTCACGCTACCGGGTGGCGACGGCGCGCTGAAGCGCCGAAACTACCCGATAGTAGATCTTTCTTCGTGACCTTCGGCGTGCATACGGTGCGGACATGACGAACCTCGAAGTCCACGCTCCCGACCCGGCCTACCTCGACGGCGACCTGGCGTCGCTCCAGGGTGACTGTGCCCGCATGGTTCCCCACTGGGCGGCTCCGGAGCGGGCCGCGTCCCGGCCGGTCCCGCCGTCCCTGATCCACGGCGTGCGGGTGCCCTCGTCGTCGGCGCGGCTGGTGGACGCGATGCCGGACTACGGCGACTGACGGATCCGTTCCTTCAGGGGAACCGCGCGCTCCCCCGCTGCGTCCCATCGCCGTCCCCCGAAATGGGGATGCGGGATACGACCCACCAGCAGTCCGGGTACGACCGGGCATGGGTCTACCGGGACAGCTGTGCAGCCGAAGGAGCGATGCGGTGAACACCGAGCGACCCGACAACGACGACGCCGAGGCGAAGGCCGACGGCAGCGTGCGCGGCACCGGGGAAGCTCCGGGCAGTGAGGAGACGGTTTCCCCCGAGGCAGGGGCGGTCACCGGCGGCGGCGAGCGCGACGCCGGTGAGTCCCCGGCCGGAGCGGACCCGGCCTCCTCCGAGGCAGGGGCGGCGGAGGGCGCCGCCGCGCCCGAGCGGGAGGCCGCGGATGCCGGGACGCCGGAGCAGGACGCCACCGAGACAGGGGCGCCCGAGCAAGAAGCCGCAGGTGCCGGGACGCCGGAGCAGAACG
>NZ_BAAAIZ010000012.1:0-1233 GCF_039526425.1 Streptomyces thermospinosisporus | reverse complement strand
AGCTCCGGAAAGCAAAAGGGCCCACCGACTCCATCGGCGGACCCTCACGAAAGATCGAGGCTAAGGCGGTGCTCCCCGCGTCAAAGCGAGGCTGTGAAGCCGGCGGACTGGTCGAGGTGGAACGCGGAGCCCGGAACCGTCGGAGTCCAACCCTGACGCAGGGCAACTCGCACAGCCGCGGCAACGCGGGACGGCAATACCGGCTCAGCCTCGTGACCGATCCAGTTGCTCGGATGCGGCTGGTCGGTGGTGACCACGAGCGTCATGCCCGGGGTGTCCGCATGCTCGACCGCGAACGTGCACGGCGACCAGGCCAGGCCCTGGAAGTACGTCGGTCTGCCTCGCAGCCGCCAGCGGTAGGTCGTGCCGTCGACAACGATCCGTCGTGATCCCTTGCGGACCAGTGCCATGACTCCCCCTTCAACAGCGCAGATGCTAGCGAGCCCGGTCCCACCGTCCGTCTCAGTTTCCGTCTCATTCAGCGCCGTTCGCGGGCGTTCAGACGGGACCGGAGCCCGTAGCCGCTCCGGCAACCAGCCGACCGTAAACGCAGGTGAACGGCCCCGTACGCGGCCCCGTGAGGCACCAACACAGTTGGAAAGCGTGTTGGTCGTGCCGAGATTCAGCAGGCACTGAGCCGTGACGATGCCGCCCTCTGATGAGAGCGTGTCCTGCATGGAGACACCCACGGCCCCAGGTGACGGGGATGCAGAGCACGCTGTCATCGCCCACTTCCGACTTGCCCACGGTGGCTTCGGCGAGGCCGACCAACGCCAGCTCGTCCGCGAAGCTCGGCAGGCGATGGCGACAGCGACCGAAGACGCTCGTGTCGGTGAGGTCGATGGCAACGAGTTCGGAGGGGGCGAGGCCGTGGTGTATGCCCACGGACCGGACGCCAGTGCGCTCTTCAAGATCATGGAGCCCACTTTGCGCAGTCTGCCATTCAGGCCGGCGCACGTCCTTCTCAGGCACGGCGACAGCGAAACACGGGTGGATTTGTAAGCCAGTCCAGGCGATCATCCGGGCCCGTGGCGCTACGCGCTAGGGGCGCACCACAAGCGCACCAGATCGAGCGGGGAACAGCGGGGAATCACGGTGAAAGCAAGCGACGTCGACCAGGCCGCAGCTCGGCCATTAGAGCAGGTCAGCGCCCGAACCGACCCCAAATGATCGCAGCTTCCCAAGCTGAGAGCGCGAGTTCGATTCTCGTCACCCGCTCCAAGCGAAACCCCA